>LVBU01000092.1 GCA_001603185.1 Thermotogales bacterium Thermo_02
ATTCTAGGGCAGCTGGTTCAGGTTCTTGAGGAAACTGGACAACTCGAGAATACCATTATATTCATCCTTTCAGATAATGGACCCGAGATGGAATCATGGCCGGACAGCGCTTATTCGCCGTTCAGGGGAGCAAAGGGAAGTACCTGGGAAGGGGGCGTCAGGGTCCCCGCGATTGTTTACTGGAAGGGAATGATCGAGCCCGGACGCGTTTCGGATGGACTATTCGATCTCGCAGATCTTTTCAACACTTCGCTCACGCTTGCCGGCGCTGGTGATCTCATGCCGACCGATCGCTATATAGACGGAATAGACCAGACATCATTCTTGCTCGCAGAAGATGGTCTCTCAAATAGAAAGCACATCTACTACTGGCTGATGAGCTACTTCTCGGCAGTAAGGACCGCCGAGTATAAGTATATGCAGTTCGCAATATCCGATGATGATAGGGGCTCCGTCAATCCAGGCGGCTTCACCGGTAGTCTGATGACATTCCCTTACTACCATCTGTACAACCTCTATCTTGACCCGAAGGAAGATCACAACGTTTCTATAAGAAAGCTAATTTACGTGGATCTCTTTCTGGCGACCATGCGAGAGCATATAAACACATTTAGGGAGTATCCACCGGCGGTGCACATCATAACCGGTCACTGATAACTGAAGTGAGGAGAGTAGATTCATGAGCAATGGCGCAGTCGGGAAGACTAACAAGATCAATGCCTTTCATGTCATGGCAAAGCCCACAGGGGCCCTGTGCAATCTCGACTGCGCCTATTGCTTTTACATGGGCAAACAGGAGCTTATAGACAGCAAAAGCACAATGAGTGATGAGGTTCTAGAAAGGTTTATCGCACAGTATATCAGCTCCCAGAACGTGCAGGAGATAGTTTTCACATGGCAGGGCGGTGAACCGACTCTGCTCGGTATCGACTTTTTCGAAAGGGTAGTCGAATTCGAGAGACTACACTGCCCCCCCGGTAAAAAGATAGCCAACGACCTTCAGACAAACGGCACTCTCATTGACGAGAAGTGGTGCGAATTCTTGAAAGAGTACAATTTCCTGGTTGGTATAAGCATCGATGGCCCGGAGAGATTGCACAATACCTACAGAGTATCGAGAGACGGCAAACCGACATTCCAGAGAGTCTTCAACGCGACAAAATTGCTCCATAGATACGGTATCGACTTCAATACACTGACTGTTGTGAACAGGGTTAACGCTAAGCATCCGGCCGAGGTCTATCGCTTCTTGAGAGACTCTGTCGGATCGACGAGAATCCAATTCATCCCGCTGGCTGAACCTAAGGTCTTCGCAAAGACACCGACGAGTTTCATAAACGAGAACGACATGCCTCTTCTCGGTTCATTGGAATCTCTGCCTGGCAAACCAGGTTCTGTAGTAGCAGACTGGTCTGTTATTCCCGACGACTACGGGCGTTTTCTCAACAGTGTTTTCGATATCTGGTACCGGAATGATATCGGCCGCGTCTTCGTTTTCCTGTTTGAGTGTGCTCTCGCTCAATGGTATGGGCAGCAGCCCTCTCTGTGCATATTCGCCGAAACGTGCGGAAGAGCTCTGGCAATCGAACACGATGGAAGCATCTATTCTTGCGACCACTTTGTCTATCCCGAACACAAACTTGGAAATATAACACAGAAACATTTGGGTGAGATGGTTAACTCCGTATCTCAGACGGTCTTCGGGCTCTCAAAGTCCGCGACGCTGCCCGAATACTGCCGAAAATGCGAGTATCTCTTCGCCTGTTACGGAGAGTGTCCGAAGAACAGGTTCATAAAGAGCCCCGACGGGGAACCTTATCTGAATTACCTGTGCAGTGGACTGAAAAAGTATTTCGGACATATAGATCCCTACATGAAAGAACTCGCGGAGCTTCTCAGAAAGCAATCTCGGTAATTCGTGACTCCTGTTCTCTTTCCTTTGCGAGATATCTGATGCGTGTTATATTAAAGTCATGAGGCGTTGCACTCACCCATTTACTCCTTCTCGATTCATAATGCCTGCCTGACCTGTCGTGCGGTGCCTGCCCAGATTAGGAGGAGAGACTATGAAGAAAGCGACGGTTATTCTTATCGCCCTTATCTCTATCGGCGTGCTCGTGACTCTTCTAGTAATATTCTTGCGACCCAAACCCGACGAACCCCCTGTAGTAAGCGACGTAGAAGCAGTTCTCGTCGAAAAAGGGACTTTCACGATGGGTAGCAACCTTGCCAGTGGTAATGACGATGAAAGACCGGCCCGCGAGGTAACGATAACATACGACTTCTTTATCGGGAAATATGAAGTGACTTTCGAGGAGTATGACAAATTCTGCGAAGAGACGGGGAGAGCTAAACCCTCGGACAATAACTGGGGCAGAGGCCAGAGACCAGTGATAAACATCAGCTGGCTCGATGCCATAGCTTATTGCAACTGGCTGAGCGAGAAGGAAAAACTGCCCAAGGCCTACGACGCCAACGGAAATCTTCTGGATAGGGCCGGAAAGATAACGACCGATCCATCTAAGGTAGTAGGTTACAGGTTGCCGACAGAGGCAGAATGGGAGTTCGCTGCCAGGGGCGGCAATAAGAGCGAAGGCTACAGTCTTTCGGGAAGCGATAACGCCGACGAAATTGGCTGGTACTCGGACAATTCCGGAGACATGTCTCAAGATGTCGGAAAGAAAAAGCCCAACGAGCTCGGCATATACGATATGAGCGGGAATGTCTGGGAATGGTGCACCGACGTCTATGACAAGTTCTACTACAGAGCGGGACCGACGACAAACCCTGTAAACACTACTCTGGGTAATCGTGCAATGCGTGGCGGTGCTTATTGGGATTCTGCCTCCGGACTGAGAGTTACCAGACGGAGTTTCAGCGGCCCGGCGAGTTCCTCAAATCTCTTTGGATTCAGGATCTGCAGAACAGCCAGCTGATCCAGCCATAAAGGCTACCAGTCGATAATGTTCCTCAATAGTTTCTGTCCATCAAAGCCCGTGGGCAGCAAAAAGACATCGACGACCACCGCCGCGGACAGCGAGACCACCTTTCCCGGACCAATGGAAGTGGCGGCTATAAGACAGGGATTAGTTCCGGCCATCTTATAAGTCTCATCCGAGTCCTCAGAGGCTATCAGCGGAACGACAACGGCTTCGTCTTCAGCTCTGACGACTGCTACAGCGTTTCCGCTCAAGATAAGGTTTGTGGGATACGGAAAGAGCAGGGGCTTAGTCAGAGAAGACGTTATTGGATGCGCGGTGAACTTGGAGGTAGTCACCAGGTTCTTGTCCCCGCCATACTTGTTTGTGTTGTCAGTAACCTTTTCAAGAGGAAAGGAAACACCGACGCCCAGAGCACTGGCGAGCGCATCCAGCATGAGATTCCCGAACGCTCCCGTGTAGTACAGAAAGGATGCAAGGATAATCTTTCCGCCTCTCTTGAGCTGGTTTTGGATCTTTGCAATCTCTGAAGGAGTGAAGGCGGTCTCCGGAGAGATGATCAGAGTTATCATATACAGATCTGGATTGAACCCCTCTTCACTTGAGTAGATAACTTCATATCCCTTGGCCATGAACTCGGCTTCCGCAATGGTAAGCAATCCTTCAAGAGTCAAAACACTATTCGCATCGTGGATGAGAACAGCTCTTATCAGTTCTGGCAATGGAAAGCATGAAGACATAACGAGAACAAGAATCACGAGTAAGGAAAACAGAGCAATCCTTTTCACGTTCATCCCCCCTTTTTTCTTGTTGCAGATAGATCATACGCCTTTTTAGGAGAAGTCCAAACATCCTTTAAGACTCCGGAGACCAATATTGAGTACCGGTTCTATTGACTAGATGTGTAGCGATTCGTCAAAGAAATCTTCTCTGTCATATGGTTTACATAAAACACGAAATCGTACTCAAAAAACATACGTTTCCAGATGGAATCGCGCTGAGTTGAAATCTTGAATCACTTATCAACGATATAACAGACTCTGAATATGAGAAGTGAAATCG
>LVBU01000609.1 GCA_001603185.1 Thermotogales bacterium Thermo_02
GTGCATAGAGTAAATCGCAACTATCTTGCTTATTCCCCGTCCTTCAAGGTCGACCTCTTCGCAAGGATCTTCAAAAGATCCCCGGTAGAATTCAATATTGGAAACACCGGAGTTGGCCGCATTGACGTGCGCATCTTCAAGCATTCTCCGACTGATATCTATACCAATAACAGTCTTGCAATAAGAACTTGCAGCTACCGCCCATCTTCCCCGACCTGTTCCTATATCCAGAAGAACATCAGTTTTTTCCAGGTTCAGATAGTCAAGCGCAAGAGCTCCAACAGTGGCAATGATATCTCCTTTGAAAGGATCAATATCTGCGATTGGAGACGCATCCGGAAGGTTATCGAACTCGTCTTCAAGCTTTTTGCGATCGTAATTACGTTCCACTGGAACCACCTCGCCGATTACAAATTGGAAGCCGACTCAATTATAGCTCAGAAATGCCAGCGGTAAAGTCTCGGGAAGAAACAACCACTGGCACAATTGGTGAAATCTCTGCCGCCTGTCACAAGAGCAGCATTTCTCTGGTATTACCGGAGCCGCTCTACAGACATATTCATCACGGTCACCTTAGTGTTCTCAAGTTCGAATATATCGTCTCTAGAGACGCCTGCGAAATTCCTTCCGAACATTTCCTGAAGACTTGAGCTAATGCTCAGTTCGGGAAGCCGACCTACGAAACGTTCGCCGTCGAAGAGAAAGGCAAGCTGTACGGGAGAGGCAAAGTGTCCATCGGGCGTAAAATCGCCGCCGCTGGCAATTAGAATGAAGATTCCCATTCGATCATTCAGCAGTTGCTTCGCCGTTCTCTCCGATTCCTTTATCTTAAGAAGCGGAAAGCCAAGTTCGGGAAGGCCATCGTATTCGCCGCCGGCAGCTCCAGTTAGCGGGAGCTTGAAGGTTGATGCCGTCTTTTTGTCAGTGTATGGCGCGATGAGTACTCCGTCTTCTATAAGAGCGAATCTCTCATCTGAGTTGAGAGTTCCCTCATAATCGAAGAAAGCGCCCGAAAAACCGTCTGCGGCTCTTCTGGTCTGGTAAAGAGTGAAGTCGGGCGAGAAGACTTTCTGTCCAATCTTCCCGGACAGCAGGGAGCTGCCGCTCCCGAAAAGCATTCCGTGAAGAGATTCATACATTTTCTTTAGATAGGTTCCATCATCGCTTGAGAATACAACGGGATAAGTCCCGTCTGTGAACTCATCGATTTGATTGCTGAAAGCGTCACAGATCATGTTAGTGAGGTCCAGGAAGCCTTTCTTGTTGAATCTTCGTCCTTCATAGCCGGTTACTGCATCGATTATATTCGAAGAAGACTTGTCTTTTACTACAAGAGCCAGACTTATAGATTCGCGGCAGGATATCAGCTTCAGGCCGAGATCATTCTCGATTGAACTCTCAAGCTTACTGCTCTTGAAAATGTGGCTGAAGCTGAACTTGGGCTGTTGTTCTCTGAGGCGTTCGAGTATGTCGGCGGTCTCTTCAAGTAAAACCGACTCGTCCTGAAGGTCCGACTCGAAATGTTCTTCCCTTTCGTTGGCAGCGGCGGGTGCGTAAGGATACGGTATATTCAGCTTCAATGACTTTTCGGCTCTTTCATAAAGAGCTTCTTCATCGCACTTGCCGAGTGCTCCGGCCACACCCATGTTTACCCCGTCGTACAGTCTTACAGAGGTCTTTTCGATGTCCTTCTTTCTTACCGAACTTATCTCGGTCTGCACTATCTTAACGGCGTTTTCTACATAATGAGTAACATATTTCTCTCTATTCATCGTATTAATCGGCGGAGATCCCCTTCTTTA
>LVBU01000093.1 GCA_001603185.1 Thermotogales bacterium Thermo_02
TTCTAGAAAAATCCTTCCTTATAATTCAAGTCATAGCTTAACTATCTACAACAGGCTGTGAATTTCAATCTTCTCACTTACTGTACCGATCCAGATGGAGACCCCCTGACTTTCAGCATTGTCAGCGGGCCGGGGACT
Source organism: Thermotogales bacterium Thermo_02 (assembly GCA_001603185.1). GTDB lineage: Bacteria > Thermotogota > Thermotogae > Petrotogales > Kosmotogaceae > Mesotoga. Next base: position 139 of record LVBU01000093.1, read on the forward strand.
ATAGTCGGGAGTAATTACACCTGGACTGTTGCGGGCCCGATCGGGCCGAGGGTAATAACCGTAAGAGCTTCTGATGGAAAGGGCCACTCCGAAACGAGCTTCACTATCACTGTCAAAGGACCACCAAATGTTCCTTCCAACCCTTCGCCCGCAAACAACGCGATTGACCAGAACTATCCGAACGTTACTCTCTCCTGGACGGGAGGGGACCCCGACGGCGATACCGTGACTTACGACCTTTATTTCGGTACTGCCTCTAATCCGCCTCTTTACCAAACGGGTTTGAGTTACACAACTTATGGGAAGAGCAGTCTCCAGAGCTACACGAAGTATTACTGGAAGATTGTGGCGAAAGACGGCGTTAATACGACTACCGGCCCGATCTGGAACTTCACGACAAAGCCATACGAGATAGTCAACGATAACTTTGAATCGCGCCCGACAGGCATATTGAGCGCAGGAACCCTTCCCTGGGCTACATACTCGTTCGGCGGTACGTCTTATTCATATATCTCAGCCAGTTTCGGCCTGAACGGCTCTAAGGGTTTGACGTTCATAGATGAGACAGTAGCCGGTTTCTCATCGATACGCCGCAGTATAAGCTCACTGAAGAAAGGTAGTGTTGAGTTCTATCTAAGGGTTTCGTCAGGTGGCCATTTCGGGTTCCGGAATGGGCCTGTTTGGGCTCCGTACATACTAACCGGGGACATGGGAAGCGGTTTCGGTCTGTACTCTTATAATGTAAACACAGCCGCGTTCACAAAGATTTACAACCTCTTGGCCAATGTCTGGTACAAGATCTTTATCGAGTTCGACTTCAACGCGGGCCAGAACTACTTCAAAGTTTATGTCGACAATGTTCTCAGGCGTACCGAGACATTGACAGGAACTTTCGCTGTAACAGAACTGATGTTCACTACATTTGTTGACAAGGTATGCAATTGGGCCGACATGGACAACGTCGTGATCAAGGCTCTACAGTCGAACTACACAACAACCGGAGAGACGAGTCTGGAAGCTTTTGATACTGAGCCGTTATCGACCGATCAATAGAATGGCCTGAATAACGCACAGGTTCTCCGAAACCTGCTAGAACGTCTCGATCGCGTACAGGCTCAGTTGAGAGAGAGGCAAGGAGGAGCCTCGGCTATTCCCGTATGGGGCCTGAGATTTCGTGAGAGCGACAAGACCGTCAACAAGAAACTTGTCATCTGAACTTGACTCGGAATCGATTTTGCTCTTAGGAGAAGAACGAGATCCCCTATAGATGCGTTGTGGGATGACAAAACCTTCCAGTCATGGTGGGCTCACTCAACCGCTTCGGCCTTCTTTACTGCAGGCGGGCAGTACAGTGGCTCAAGCCCTTCGGGTGCAGGGATGTAGATCCTCATAGTCACTGTAAAGATTCCGTCCGGTGCCGGAAGCCAGTTGTTCAGCTTATCGTCGCCGGGCGGTTCGTGTTGAAGATACAGGACCAATGATCCATCTTCACCGTAGTTAAGAGAAGAGCGATCTCCGATCGAGTATCTGTTCAACGGATTCGCTACCATCATCTGATCAATATCGTACATGGTGATTGACCAGAATCCATTCGGAGCGACCGGAGGCATCTCTTCTTTTGAGAATGAAAGAGTGTAGCTGTACAGAGACGCGTCGAGAAGTTCGCCATCACTATCGAATCTGCAGTTTGGATAGTAGGCTTCTTCAAGATCATTCCCGTAGAGTCCGATATGCGCTGCCGAGGCCCTGACAAGATAGAGTCCCTGCATCCGCTCCCTGTTTCCGAAGATTCGTTCGGGCATGACCCAGCCGTTCTTCATCTTTCCCATTGCTACACCCGGGTTATAAATTGCTTCACGACCATCTTTTGTCCCGGACTCGATAGCGGCCAGTACAGGTTCGCTGAAATCTGAAAGATCGAAAGGAAAGTCTTGTCCGATGCCGATTATGGAAAAAGCTTCAATCAGTTCGGACTCGGAAGGGTGTACTTCCAGCTGACCGAGCAAGAAGTTGAAGTATCCTATAAACCCGGCTGAGTCTGCAACTTCCTGATTAAACGTCGGTAAAACTCCACTGGAGACCGTGTCGGGCGTTTCCCCCAAATACTGGCTCAGAGTTTGCAGTCTGTATAGCTCCTGGATCTTCAAAACCTTTTCTAAATCGCCCTCAAGTTCGCTGTTTACTGCCGTTCTGACGAGGCAATATACGAAGTTCCCTTCACTGCAGAATACTTCGTCCACTCCCAAAGGTGTCTCTCCTTGCCACAGTGGACCCGTTATCATCATATTCAGAGCGTTAGAACCCGTGACTCTAGTGCCGGCATAGGCGAAATTGTGAGTGTACATATCTATGAACTGAAAGGAAAAGTACCGGTCATCTATTGATGGGATACCGATGACGATAGGCTCATTTCTGAGGTCTAGCCAAGCGGAAGAGTAGAGTGTGTCGTTATTCGAACGCACTATCAACCTGCTATGAGGTCCAAACAGAGCCTTGACGTGTGTAAATGAGTTGAATCCACCGCGCTCGGTTATCTGAACATACATAGTCCTGTAATTCTCGAGCATTGGGTAAGCGAAAATATACGCCTCTTTCGCGAGTTCTCTTGCCTGGCGGGTATCGGTCAATGTATTCTCCCGAGCGTTCACAGCCGATATACCCAGAAGAATCATAGAACACAAGACGAGCAACCTTTTTACGAACATTACATACCTCCCTTTTTGTAACTCCCACAGCTTGCGGTGTTGGCAGTTCAATTTCGGGACAATGTTGGCGATTTAGTTTTTCGCTGCAGTATCAAAGTGCTAGATTGATTCCAGATCTACTTGCGCATAACTGGTAGCTGCACTAAATACCCCGACATCGCTGAGAACTCCAGGGAGATACGAGGAGTCGACTGTCATAGACTCCGTGAGATAGATTTCCCGCCGGAGCCTGGGTGATTCAGCCCGGTCGACCAACCGTAATACCCATCTCTCACCGAGGCAGAAAAGCTATCTGAATACTAAGCCAGGCGATCGCCGTCGACAGAGAGATTTCATTTATGATAATCTACCACTTTTTCCATGCCAAAACCAAGCAAGAAACATGTGACAGTCCGACTGAAGGGTTTTCGCTCTCGTGGACACTGAAATCGTAGGCTCAGGATCTGAGCAAAGTACGCTTTTCCCAGTGTTCTCAAGAACAGAGGCAGAGAATTTAGACGAAAAGACCCTTTCGAAGACTGTCACACGGTTTTTCCTGAATAATTCCCGCTAACGCTTCCTGCTCTTCAAAGGTTCTTGTATGTTTTTCAGGACCAGTACCAGCAACACGATACTTATGACATTGAAGACCGGGGCCATGACAATATCACCCGCTCCCATTTCGACACCCTGCATTGCTGCGGCTACGGTCATTGCAATGAGTGCGGTCCACATCGTCACGGCCTTGACAAGAAGAACCGCGGTCAGAACGTATCCCCAGGTGGTCCTCTTCAGAATAAGAACAGCCGCGAGTATAAAGGCCGGGACCGCAAGCCCCAGATCCATCGAATAGACTGGTATGCTCGAATAGTGCTGCAATTGCTCGGGCACACTACCGGTAAGCAGAGCCGGCAGAAGGTCCGAAAGCCATCTGAAAGCCAGTCCAAAGGCCGAGAATACCTGAAATATCGCGAGTATCTTTACCGGTATCCTTCCACCGAAGGCTGTCTTCTGCTCTGGAACCTCGAGCGCCATGAACGAGAGAATGAAGGCAAATAGAGAACAGGCCATAAGGGCTATATACACAATAAACATCTCGTTGAATTGAATGGCTGTGTACATCATGTAGGTGTACAAGAAGTACCCTATAGTTCCAGTCAGCATGAGCTTTCCCTTGAGAGAGTGCTTGAGTGCAAAGCGCAGCGAGATTAGCAAGAGCGGTATCCATAGAAAGAGGGTAACGACGTCCTGCCCTCTTGCCTGTGGGCCAAGGTTCAACGATTCGTACTTGTAGAGTCCTTCACCGTAAATAGTCACTTCTCCACTGCGAAGAGACTCGAACTGATAAGAACCCGGTCCCCCACCTGCAAATACTCCATAAGACGCCGCCAGAGCAGACAAAACAACTATCGTAATCACCAGAACAGTTATTGACCTTGCAAACTTCATCTTTCTTCCTCCATCTTCCAGTTATTTAGAACTTCAATTCCTTTCGATAACTTTCTCAGAGAGCTGAAGAGGGAATCGATCTCGCCTTTCTCAAATGTGGCGAAGAATTTCTCGAGAAACTCCTTGCCCTCTTCGACGCGGTCCTTCCAGAAACTCTGGCTCATCTCGGTCAACACGATTCTCATCGCCCTGCGGTCCTCACTATCTCTCTCGATTGTTACAAGACCTTTCTTCTCAAGTTTCATGGCTATCTGTTTCACGTTCTGATGTGAGGTACCCATTACACGAGCCACATCGTTAATCGTTGGGGAGACATCTCCAAATTGCTGGATAACAAGGGTCAT
>LVBU01000610.1 GCA_001603185.1 Thermotogales bacterium Thermo_02
ATCTATGGGTGCTCTGGTCACGCAGGCTCATCGGAATGGCATGTGAGACGATTATGCAGTTCTTTTGTTTGATGTATGATTATTGTGATACTTAAGTATCACTAATGATATCATAAGTGATACAATAATGACGAGGTGATGATTGTGAAGACAGTTAATGTTAGGGACGTTCGAAACAGGTTCAGCGAGATTGTTGACGGAAAAGAGGAGCTTCTGATTCTTAGACGTGGCGTTCCGGTCATGAAGATAGCACCCGTTTCTAAGGAGGACTTGATGAATTACTATCTTTCAAAGGCTCAAGAAGAAGCGAGAAAGATTGGACTCAGCGAAGAAGAAGGGTTGGAAGTTCTTGACGAGGTAAGAAGAGAGATGAAAGATGAAGGTCGTCATTGATACGAACGTCGTGATTTCAGCAGCGCTCGGTTCTAAAACTTGTAGCATGGTCATCGTAAAGGCACTCGAGCAGGGGGTAATCGAACCAGGAATATTCCCACAAGAGTTGAGAAGATTTATATCAAAACTCAAAGAAAAGGAAAAGTACAGAAACGCTGATTTAGAGGGTCTTTCCAACTTCTTGGAGTACTATATTGAGATGGTGGAGATTGTCGATGACTTCCAGTTAGTTAGTTTCAGCACAGATCTTCCAGACAATCATTTTATTTCATTGACGGCGGCTCGTGATGCCTTGCTTATAACAGGAGACAAGCTTTGTCTGCAAAGTGCGCTAGGCGGCAATGTTAACTGCAAGACCCCATCCCAGTATCTAAGTGATTATCTTTGATGGTCCGCAAAAGAACTTGGACCCGTCCTTCAAAAGAGCAGTTCTGGAGCGTTGCGTCCAGGTTCTTGGCAAAGAGCTAGACCAGGGGCTTGAGTTCAGAAGTCCAGAAGTTTTCTGAGAAACTCTGCGGGTGTGACAATAGCGATTCCTTCGATTTCCTTTATATCAAGCAGATGATGATCTCCAGATACAATGTATTTTGCGCCTGCCTGAACTGCACATGTAATGAATTTAGTATCGTCAGGATCTTCGATTCTGATTTTGATATCTTCCGGGCAGTTGAATACGATCGAGCTCAATCTCAGGTAAGATGCCAACTCATCTAGCTGATCTTTATTGATCCCGGTGATGCGTAGCAGTTTTGGTCGCGACAGGACATCTATCAGCTCCCGAAGAGTCTCTTCAGAGAAAACGAGTTCAAAAACGCCCTCCCTCCAGAGATCGAGGATTTTTGCAGGAGAACTCTTGCTAGATATGATTGCAGATACCAGAACGTTGGTATCTAGTACGACTCTTTCCATACTCTCTGATCACTTTTCTCTTCTTGTTTCTTCAAGAGCTGTGCGGATTTCTTCTTCAATTTCCTCTTCGGTGAGGGCTTCGGTGTTTGTCCGCATCTTCTGAACCAGCTGAAAAAACTCTGACTTTGCCTTTTCCTTGTTAATCACTGCAACAGGCGTAAGAACGATTCTGCCGCCTTCTAATTCGACCTGTACGTAATCGCCTTCCTTCAGTCCAAGAGAATCGAATATCTGTTTTGGTATCGTGACCTGTCTGCTTCTACCAGCTTTTACTAATTCCATAAAATCACCTTTTCATATATTACTTTATTAGTATTATAG
>LVBU01000094.1 GCA_001603185.1 Thermotogales bacterium Thermo_02
ATTCTGGCGTTGCAACAGGCAAATCCTCATTTGAGTATAAACGATCATCGTATACGTTGAATTCCTGAAAACCTTTTATAGTATTGTTATTGCCATATGTATAGGTTGGACTTGCCGACTTGGCTACTATTGTCCCGAACACATGCCTGTAGCCCATGTCGTTGAAGTCCTGGTACTTCTCGATACGGAAAGATCCGGAGTCGTTGTTCCCGAACGCGAAGATATTGGACATAATCTTGATGTTCTTATGATTCTTGTTTTCCTCGCGAGGCATATAGATGTCTTTATCAATGGCTACAAGGTTTAGCATGTCATTTGCGTTCTTCTCAGAAACGAGGTGGTTCAGATCGACATTAGTTCCGATTAGTTCTTTGTTCAGATATGGCTGAATATCGCTATAAATATCGTTATATATTATGTCCCCGATAATCTTGATATTGCCGGTCATGGAAATGAAGGAGTATCTGCCATCAACCAAAGACAATTTACTGCCGTGACCTGTGCCCTGAGGAAGGCCTCCTCCGCCAACCTTTATGTCATTTTCGCAAATGAAAACTCCTGCATGCTGCATATCTATCGTTCCAAGATCTTGATCAAGCAGTTTAACACTTCCTGAACCCTGTCCGGTCTTCGAGACAAAAAAGGTCTTCGCATTCCAGGGAGGCAGACTATCGAACTCCGAGCTCTTCGTTATAACTACTTGAGCGACATCTCTCGAATTATTCTGGCTTTTCCTACTCCATGTATTATTGTTCTTTTCCCAAACCTCGTACTTCTCGGTGTACCAGTACTCGTGAACAGAATACTTCTCGCTTGTATCGAAGCCGCTTAGACCGTATCTGGCAAAGACATGCTGTCCGGAAAGAACATCGGTCAAAACTTCAACTGAACCATAGTCGAGTTTCGTTATAGCATTAACGGTTATCTTATTATTGCCCGTAGAGACATCTTCAATGTAATAATAATTATTGAAAGTCTTGCCCTCATAAGTGATCGAAGATGGCACTCCTCCTCCAAAAAAGACTCCAAGGCTATTGTTACCAACAGAAGAAGAGCTGAAATATGAATCAAGCACAGACTGAGAGGATACGACCCTATTGTTGTCTATAAAACCCTGATAGTATGATTTCATATCTCCAAACTTGCTTTCCATAGAGCTTTTGATATCGTTAGTCACATACGTGAGTCCAGACCGAAAGTACCAGGGGAAGTATTTGGTAAGAGCCTCGGCTTTTAGTGCGTCGGTTCCCGGTTCAAGTGTTTCTCCAGTTTCGCTTGTTAAGATCTGGCTCAAAACCAGATCGTTGCCATCCACCTGAAGCTGATTCGCTATGATAATCTTTGCCGGCTTACTACTATTGGTTCCAAAATACACATAGTACTTTGATCCGTACTCAGTCCAGGCAACGTACTGCTGGGCGCTTAGTAGTTTGCGATCTTTTACTCCGTCATTGTTTTCATCTATCCACAAAGTCTTTATTTCAGGAGATCCGTTATAACCGAGTTGGTTGATCCTTGGATTACGGTTCATCATATTGCCGACGAACGTTGCCCCTATCCCTTGACTAGCCGGATGTTCTTTCTCTGCTTCAGTTTTCGGGGGTACGTTTATCGCAACTCCTATACCGTCTCCGCCATAGTAAGATGGTCCGTCCACAAATTCGCCATGTCCATAATACGCGTTTGATATGCCATCAAGAAGAAAAACAGCCCAGTTGCTGAAGTATCTGGGACTAATGAAGCCCCAGAAAATACTCTCAGCAAAACCGGACTTTGTGACCCTGATTGTTGCTAGAAGCATATTCGGGAATACCTTATGTGGCCTAACGACCACTTCTATATCGCCACCAGGAGTGATCTCTTGCAGAGCAAGTGTCATCGGGGATGTCGGAAGATAGAATGAGTTTTGAAATTGATCAAAGGTCTGCAACCAGTACGTATCTTCAAGCGTGCCGACTGTCATCTTCTGTATCGTTGAGTTATACCATTCCGGAGCAGTATCGGTGGCAGAAAAAGTGTTTATGGCAGCAATGTTGAGCGCAGCAGAATCGCTGTACTTCTTCTGAAAATAACCCAGGAGTGCGAAGAAGGTATTCCCTGCATCCAGTTGATTCTCAAGTTTTCGTTGAGCAAGAGATATGTCCCTCGTCTTGGCATTCACAAAGCTAATCAAAGATGTCGATGCGATGGACACGAATAGAAGGATCAGCAAAACAGTTGGAAGTATCATACCGATTCTCTTCATAAAAACCCCTACTTTATTGCCAGCAAATTGACGCTTGCATAGTGGTTTGCTCTTCCATAGTCAATTTGATACTCAATGATGTTGCTTCCCAGGTCGAAACTGATTTCCAATCCCGGATATTGCTGTGTGGAGAAGGCAATCACGCTTCCATTGGGCTCTAGAGCATTAATCTCGGATTCAGGAAAATCTGATACAGAGAAATCCTTTTCCCAGACAAAGACAGTCCCGTTCTTTATATAGACCTGCTTCGTAACATCATGGTGATTCAGCGGAATATCGACCCTGTATCTTATTCCGACAACTTTCCCGGATTGCTTTACAGGTCTGACATAAGTCGATTCCGGACCGGCCTTCATAAGCTCTTTCTGAAGAACAAGATCTATCCTGGATATAACTCCAAGCTCTTCAGTTTTTATCCTTACCTTTTCCGTTTCTCTAATTGACAAAGAGTAGATTAGCATGATTGCAATTAATGATATCGAAGATATCGCCAAAACCAAAATTGCTTCAGCAAGTGAAAACCCATATTTAAT
>LVBU01000611.1 GCA_001603185.1 Thermotogales bacterium Thermo_02
GCATTCCTTTTTGGGGCAACCTACAGAATTGGACTCTCTCTATCCACTCTCAATAATCCGTTCTTTGTAACGCTCAGGGACGGAGCACTTCAGGCAGCGGCTGGGCTAGGAGTAGAAGTAATCGTGGCTGATGGCCGAGACAACCCTGCCAAGCAGTTGGGTGATATCGAAGACTTTGTGCAGCAGAAACTGGATCTGATAGTTATTAACCCGACTGACAGCGATGCGATTGTCACTGCGGTAGAGGAAGCAAATAAGGCCGGAATACCGGTTATAACAGTTGACAGAGGAGCCAATGGCGGAATGGTGATTGCGCACATTGCTTCCGACAATGTTGCAGGCGGTATGATGGCCGGTGAGTACGTCGCAATGCTTCTCGGCGGAAAGGGTAACGTAGTCGAACTAGAAGGAATCGTTGGAACATCGGCTGCGCGAGATCGCGGACAGGGCTTTGGTGCAGCCATCTCCAAATACCCGGACATCAAGATCGTTGCGAAACAGGTTGCAAACTTCAACAGGGCCGAAGGACTTGTAGTAATGGAGAACATTCTTCAGGCAAATCCCAATATCGATGCCGTTTTTGCTCACAATGACGAGATGGCTCTTGGAGCAATCGAAGCCATAAAAGCTGCCGGTCTTCTAGATAAGATAAAAGTCGTAGGCTTCGATGCCGTTGACGATGCTGTTGCGGCGGTAAATGCCGGTGAAATGGCGGCTACGGTTGCCCAGCAGCCATTTGTGATGGGTCAGCTGGCTGTCGTTAAGGCGTTCGAGTATCTGACTATCGGTACGATTTACATCCCTGTAGATCTACAGTTAGTGACGTTGAAGTAATTAGATCAAGAGGCCGGGGGGATGGAGATTTCCCTCCGGCTTTTTTGGAGGCTCTTATGATAGCGGTTATAGGAAGCAGCAACATCGATATGGTAATAAACGTAGATGACTTTACCTTACCGGGTCAGACTCAGAAGGGATTAGAGCTTTCTTACTATCCAGGAGGCAAAGGTGCTAATCAGGCAGTAACGGCCAAATCACTTGGTCGGGATGTACTCTTCTTGACATGTCTGGGAAACGATGGAAATGCCCAGATGATGAAAAGAGAACTGGAAGCCATAGATCTTGGCAATGGAATAAGATATGTCGATTCTCCGAATGGAGTCGCCCTGATAGAGGTTTCAAGATCAGGTGAGAACAGGATAATAGTATACCCGGGTGCAAACTCTCGGCTGTCTCCAGATATTATCGACGATTCAAGAGAGAGTTTACTGAAAGCCGATATTCTTCTTCTCCAGAACGAAATTCCATTCGAATCCTCTCTCTACGCGGCAAAACTCTTCAACGAAGCCGGAAAGACGGTCATCTTTGATCCTGCACCATCAAGTGGTATCGATAAATCGATTTTGCAATATGTGGACATTATTACCCCGAACGAAACAGAGATGGCCGAGCTTACGGGACATAACCTCGGCATTGAAGACGCTACTGCAAAGCTTCATGAGATGGGGTGTGGAAATGTGCTTTTGAAGAGAGGAAACAAAGGGATTTTCTTCTCCGGAAGATCGAAGAGTTTGGTGGTCCCGGCCTTCAAAGTAAGAGCCGTTGATTCAACCGCAGCTGGCGATGTCTTCAATGGGGCATTTGCCTGTTCGCTGGACAGAGGACTCGATCTTCGCGTTTCTCTAAGGTATGCCTCTGCGGCAGCAGCGTTATCGGTTACCAGAAGGGGAGCCCAGAAGTCAGTTCCTCGAAATGAAGAGATTGAAAGTCTCCTTGGCGAATGAGATTTCAAGAGTTATTGGGAGCCTTTAAAAAACTAGATTGCTTATGAAACTAACCTAATTTCGGAAACTTCTCCTCCGTGTAACTCTCTGCGAAAGTAAGGTTCAGGCTTTTTCCTTATTTTGACTGATACCAATTTAGTCTGTAAATAACCTTCGAGTGTTAGAATCAGATATGAGTTACTGTTGTTCTCATTTGAGGTATAAGTTTTGAAAACCAAGTTCGTGCCATCCATCGTAGCGTTTATGAGTACGGCGTTTCTATTCGCCGTAATAGCTGTCTCTTATACA
>LVBU01000612.1 GCA_001603185.1 Thermotogales bacterium Thermo_02
GAGCTAGAGAGGACGACTTTGGATATGATTAGACTGTCTGACTTCCTTATATAGGGGATTATATCTATCGTTCTGTTCTCCTCACCGCCCATTACGGTTTTTGGAATGAACTTAAAGCCTCTTGCGGAATTGTCACCACTAACACCCCGGGGAATCGTTACCTCCAGGACTATATTTATCTCTTTTCCTGGAGCGACGATCCCGACATCCACATAACCGCTTGCATCTGTGTCCGTCAGAAGAGCTCCAGTATCGTCTTTGAAAGTAAACTCCCAGCCACTAGACGGAAAGTTGGCACTTTCTATAAGCAGATCCATTACACCGGGGGTATTTCCGTCGTTCTTGAGAGTATGACGGAAGACGACAGTGTCACCATCAAACACCGTGGCAGTGCTGACAGTGGTGTCCTCAGGAGTCATTTCCGGCGCGTCGGGGTATCCCAAAGGACCCAGAAGTGGAAGACCCAGAGCCGATATGAAAAAATCCACGGTGTTTGTCTTTGAGGCCCACGTAGTTCCAAGCCTCGAGTAAGAAACGCTGGCGGTATTGTAGCGCCTGCCGGTCGGAACACTACTTGGGAAGAAGACATCGAAAGACACTTCAAGAGATTGACCCGGACTAACCGGGCCGAAGGTGAGCTCGAAGCCCTTTATCTCTTCATCGTTCTGTGGTGGCTCTGCCAACCAATCCGAACCGTCGAAGTACCGTACGGAGAAATCGTGACTCGAGAAGAGAGAGGCAGGGTCGAGAATTCCGTCAACCAGATTGTCCCCGTAGTCTATGAAATCCCTGAGAACGAGGCTGTCTAATTCGTACTCCGAGTTGTTTACGAGATTCAACGAGAAGGTCTGCGAGCTACCCGGGAGAACTGTCTCCAGGAGTCTGTATTTGGTCGAGGTGACAATCTCCCTCTCATTTACCTTTATCATGGCTATGTTGTCGTCATCGGTGTTACCGGCCGGGTCTATGCCGACTATGTTGATAAAACCTTTATCGGTCAGATCGCCGGTCTCTTCGAGAATGACACTGACTATCAGCTTTTTTGAACCATCGATATCGAGATCGACGCTATCTACCGGTACTCTGGCCAGCCCCGAGAAATTCCCTTCTCCTTCATCGAGATAGATGCCGATGACTCTCAACACCGGGGTCCCCGAAGGCCCGTCTTCAAAGATCTGAGAGGCTGAGAGCGAGATCGTCGTCGGGCTGTTACCGAAATTCTGTACTACATAGTTCAGATCAACCGTGCTGCCTTCAAAACCATCTCTCTCCTGACCGGGTTTTTCGAACGTCCCGTCGGGCTTTATCGTAAAACCGTACACAGGCAACACTGTAGTGACGACCTTATCCGAGAAGACCGTAATATGATTGCCATCCATATCTCTATATC
>LVBU01000095.1 GCA_001603185.1 Thermotogales bacterium Thermo_02
CTTAATAAACCACGCTATATCTCTAATCATGATATGCAAGTTCTTGCTTAACCTTTTGAATTGCGTTTGGGAATTCGCCGAATAGTCTCACTCGTAATCCATTGTCGTGTTGGCTAAATAGTAGCTGTGTACAGAATTTCCTGTGGAGTTTCGAAAGGAGAGAGAATGGGCTTTTTTGAATACTTGTTCAAGAATTACGATCTCGTACTTGTTGAACTGCTGAATCATCTGAAGATAATAACTATCGCGCTCCCGATCGCGATAGGTGTCGGTGTTCCTATTGGAATATTCGTTTCAAGAAACAAGAGGTTGGCCGGAGTAACTCTGTATTTGGCCAGTGTGTTGATGACTATTCCCAGTCTCGCACTTTTCGGTATTATGGTCGTCTTGCTTGCGCCTTTGAAGGCCGGTATAGGAGTTATCCCAGCGGTAATCGCTCTTGTCATCTATTCGCTGCTTCCAGTGATCAGAAATACCGTAGTGGCTGTCGGTTCGGTAGACAGGAGAATGGTTGAAGCGGCTAGAGGAATGGGAATGACTAACAGGCAGATACTTTTCAGGATAAGGCTGCCGCTCACCATACCTACTATTATGGCAGGAGTAAGAAATGCCGCAGTAATGGGAGTTAGCGTTGCAACGATTGCTTATCTGATAGGCGCTAGAGGACTCGGTTACTTCATTTTTGCCGGCCTGGGAAGGTCGAGATTCGGTATGATATTGCTCGGGGCAATCATGGTCTCTGCGCTTGGAATAGGAATGAATTATGGACTTTTGTGGCTTGAAGAAGCCATTACACCCAAGGGATTGAAAATCGAACGCGGAAAGTAGGGAGGAAGTCGAGTGTCGATAGAATTCAGGAAAGTTTCCAAAGAATATGAGAGCAACTTCAAGGCTGTAGATGACCTTGATATCACTTTTGAAGATAAGAAACTAACCATACTTATTGGTCCTTCCGGGTGTGGCAAAACCACGACTTTGAAGATGATAAACAGATTGGTAGAGCCAACAGGCGGCGAGATTCTGGTTGACGGGGTCTCTCAGAAAGACATTGATCCAATTATGTTGAGAAGGCAGATAGGCTATGTAATACAGGAAATCGGGCTCTTTCCCCATATGAGTGTATTTGATAATATTGCTGTCGTTCCGAGACTTTTGAAGTGGGACGAACCGAGGATAAAAAAACACATATATGAACTCCTTGACCTGGTCAATCTTGAACCGGATGACTTTGCAAAAAAGTATCCCGCCCAGCTTTCTGGTGGTCAGAGGCAAAGAGTCGGAGTTGCAAGGGGCCTGGCGTCTGATCCAAAGATAGTGCTCATGGATGAGCCTTTCGGAGCGATTGACCCGATAAACAGAGAGAAGTTACAGGATGGATTCCTGGAGATACAGTCAAAAATTGAAAAGACAATCGTATTTGTTACTCACGATATACGGGAGGCCATAAAACTCGGAGACAAGATCGCGATACTCGACGAAGGAAAGCTTATACAGTATGCCGGTACGATGGAAGTCGTCAATGAACCTGCTAATGAGTTCGTCGAGGATCTTCTCGGAGCAGATAGGGCTCTTAAGGGGCTTGAATTGCTCAGAGTCAAAGACAACTACATCACAGATATTACGAAGATCATCGACGGCGCAAATGGAATAACCATAGGCGAAGCAGCGAAAACTCTGAAAGACGCCGAGAGAAAGTACTCCTTTATTGTCGATAGTAAGGGAAAGCTCAAGGGCTATGTGTTGCTGAAGTCCCTGCTAAAAAAGCCTGAAGATATGAAGCTGGGCAGCGAGTTGATCAGAAAGATCGAGACGATACAACCCCATTCCACACTTATGGAAGCGATGTCACTCATGATGAGCAGCGGGCTCTCGTCCTTACCCGTGATTGACGACAGGAACACTCTGCTTGGCATCCTTCGCTTCAGGGATCTGACAAATCTCGTCAGCTCATACAGTTCCGTCGCGGAGGAGTGATTCAATGGGCGTATTCGAATACATGTCAAGAAACTCAGAGTACATACTGGAGAAGCTTATGGAGCACATCTTCTTATTCTTAGCTTCCTGGAGTATCGCCGTTGTAGTCGGTATAGCAATCGGGGTACTTGTTACAAGACCGGGAAAGAGAAAGATCGGGAGAGTTGTGCTTGCAGTGACAGGGGCAACCCAGGCCGTTCCGAGTATCGCCGTAATTGCCTTGGTTTTCCTGTTTATGGGCATTGGCGCAACACCGGCTGTCTTTGCGCTCTTTCTATACAGTCTGGTTCCGATAGTCTTCAATACTGCTTCGGGTTTGATGAGCGTATCGCCGAAGATGAAAGAGGCAGCCAAAGGCATGGGGATGAAAGACAGGCAGATACTCTGGAAGGTTGAGTTTCCAGTAACAATTCCAACAATGCTTTCGGGAATCAGGAGTTCTGCGACGATAAATATTGGTACGGCTGCTATTGCGGCTTCAATCGGAGCCGGTGGACTCGGAGAGATAATATTCACCGGACTTCGAATGAGTAGAGGCCCTATGATAATCGCCGGAGCCATTCCTGTAACGATAATGGCAATAGCAGTTGACATAGTCCTTGGTCTTTCGGAGAAAGCGATAACGTCGAAGGGCCTCAGAGTATAGTAAACACGGAGGTGTAGAAATTGAAAAAGGTACTGTTAATCACGACGATGATTTTAGTCATCGCAGCAATTTCATTTGGTCAGACTAGACTGAATGTGGGTGCGAAGAACTTTACTGAGCAGTATATTGCCAGTAGCATAATATCACAGCTTCTGGAGGATGCCGGATTCAGAGTCACAGAGACCTTCGGCATGAGCTCTTTTGTTGCCAGAAACGCTTTAATAACCGGTCAGATAGATCTATACGCAGACTATACGGGGACTGCATGGCCGACCTATCTTGGCCACGAAGTAATGATAAAGGATCCGATAGAGCTGTACGAAGCAGTCAAAGCAGAGGATCTCGAAAATGGTATCGTATGGCTCGACATGGCAGGCTTCAACAATACATACGCCCTTGCGGTAACAAGAGAATATGCCGCCGAACACGGGCTCAAAACACTTGAAGATCTTGCCGAATTCACTCACGAAAAACCCGATCTACTCTTTGGAGTAGTCTACGAGTTCCTTGAAAGAGACGACGGCTTCTGGCCAATGAGCGAAATGTACGGGTTCAACGTGGAAAGAAAACAGGTAAAGACGATGGAAATCGGCTTGACGTATGAGGCGCTCGCCAAGAAACAGATCGACGTCGCCATGGTGTTTTCGACAGATGGAAAGCTCGAGAAGTATGGGCTTGCGGTACTGGAAGATACAAAAGGCTTCTTTCCTTTCTATAATCTTGCTGTAACGGTAAGAAAAGACGTGCTCGACAAGAATCCGGAAATTGCAGATATACTGAGACCGTTTTCAATATATCTAACCGAACCCATAATGATAAGACTTAACTACCTTGTAGATGCCGAAGGTCTGGAACCCGACGAAGTCGCCCGAAACTTCCTGAAGGGCCTTGGTCTGATTAAGTAAGAAAAAGAGCCGCTCTCGCAGCGGCTCTCCTTTATATTTCTAATATTCCTACAGGTCGTAGTAAAGCTTGAACTCGGCTGGCGAGGGAACACTGTTAACGTATTTGATCTCCTTTTCCTTCAGAACTGTCCATCGGCTGATCAGATCCTCCGGGAAAGTTTCTTTGAGATAATCATTGTCTTCAACTAGCCCGCTAATTGCGGCCTTCAAGTCAGACGGGAAGAATCTTATGCTCTTCTTTTCCTCCTCAGACAGATTGTAGATATTCGACTCGATCGGACCAAAGCCCATTTCCGAGGGATTCATCTTCTCTTTCACTCCATCGATACCGGCGCAGAGCATAGCCGCCATTCCGTAATAGACATTACAGCTGGCATCAAGAGTCCTGTATTCGATCCTGGCCTTGGTGGGATCTTTAACATATCCAGGGATCCTCACAGCCGCGCTCCTGTTGCCCCGCGCAAAGACTGCGCATATCGGTGCTTCGAAACCGGGAACGAGCCGCCTGTAAGAATTCGTAGACGGGTTTCCGAAAGCCAGAAGAGAACCGGTCAGAGAATGTGTTAGTATCCCGGCCGTATAGGAAAGGGCCATAGAACTCAATCCACAATACTCGTCACCGCTAAATAGATTCCTTCCAGACCTATCCCTTAAGAACTGGTGTACATGCATACCGTTGCCGGCCTCTGCAAAGAGCGGTTTGGGCATGAATGTTACTGTAAGGCCATGACGATATGCGAGATTTTGCAGAACATACTTCGAAATCACGATAGAATCAGCGCTGCTTACTGCTTTCTGGAAGAGAAACTCTATCTCGTGCTGGGCACTGCTGACTTCATGGTGGTGATACTTCACCGGAACACCCAGCTTATTCAGTGTCATGACAACTTCGTTGCGAAACTCCGCCATGGAATCGGCTGGGGGACATCTGTGGTAGCCAGCCTTCTGATCGACTCTCGTCTCGTTAGAAAGAATCCCGCTATTCCAGTAACCTTCAGCTACTTCCACTCTATACCCGGCACCGCTGGTAGCAACGTCGTATGAAACGCCTTCAAAGATATGAAATTCCAGTTCGGGTCCGAATAGAGCTTCGACTGCGCCTATCGCTTCCAGCTTGCCAGCTGCACTTTTGAGGACATTCCTCGGATATTGCATAAAGGGCTTTCCATCGCTCGTCTTGATAACATCACAGAAGAATGAGAGGGTGCTGGCCTCGTAAAAGGGATCGATAAAAGCAGTATCGGGATCGGGGACCATTATCATATCGCTGTCTTCTACTGTGGCGTATCCGAAGTTCGAAGCGTCGAAGCCGATTCCCTCTTCAAAGAGGCTATCGTCGAGGCGATCTCCCGGAAGCATCACATGACGAAGCCTCCCGTTAATATCCACAACCTTCAGATCGAGGAAATCGATGTTTCCGTTGTACTTCATTAGCAATTCCTGCATTGTGCACCTCCAAGATTGCAATCCGTGTTTCGTATTCTACATTCACGAGAGCCAAGTTTCAATTCCGTCTATTCTCTTGCAGAGTCATTCAAAAGGTCCTAAGTCACTCTATATTGTCCATTCTACTCTGTCAAAAAGTATGCTCCCTTTGACAGTTATGAACATTAAGAGCAGGGAACCTGTAAAGAATTGGCCTTCGGCGGCCAGTATCGCTTCGTGTGCTTTGAGAACCGTTGTAGGTTGTGCGTTGTATGTTGTTGGCAAAGCCAAGCAAGCAAGAGCCGATAGAGAAAGAGCATTGTCGAGAGTTCTCTCGAGAACCGTGGAGAGTGGAGCATGGAGAGTTATGAGAAAGATCGAGACGCTCGCTGCGCTCACGAGAGAAAAGTAGCTCTCTCCTCTTCTCGTGCTCTCTCTGCTCCTTAACCAAGAACCTGGACGCGAAGCGTCGGAACGAACAACCGCTCTTTTGCTCTCAAGAGCACACACCCCGTCGGCAGGAACATGCTGCCACCCCTCTCCCAGAGGGGATTTCAGATCAGAAGCGGATTAGTGGCGTTCCAAGCTCCTATCGACAGACGGATTTTTGCTCTTCCTGCTCTTACCAGACTCTAGACCCCACACTCCAGACCCGTCGTTGTCTCTCCCTTTCTCTTCATCTCGTACTCTCGATGTTCTTCTCCCGTTTTCCAAGGACGGCTCCTGACGCTCTTCTGACCTCTGGTCTTCGTAACCGTGCGACAAAGGTAAACACCTCGCAGGCGAGCCTATGTTATAATCGCCTCGAATATGCTTTCAGGAAGGGAGGAAACAAAGTGTCAGAGAAATACGTATATTATTTTGGAAAGACTAAGGCCGAAGGTGGCGCAAAAATGAAGAACCTTCTTGGCGGAAAGGGAGCCAATCTCGCCGAGATGGTTAGACTAGGATTCCCAGTTCCCCCGGGTTTCACCATGTCGACCGAAGTCTGTAAGTATTACTATGATCACAACGAGAACTATCCCGAGCGTCTGGAAGGTGATGTCAGGGAAGCTATGGAAATGCTCGAAAAGGAAACCGGAAAGGGGTTCGGTTCAAGCGAGAGGCCGTTGCTGGTTTCGGTAAGATCGGGTGCCGCGATATCCATGCCCGGAATGATGGATACAATTCTGAATCTAGGTCTAAACAACGAAACCGTTGAGGGCATGATAAAGGAGTCGGGCAATCCGAGGTTCTGCTATGACGCCTACAGAAGATTCCTGCAGATGTTCGGAGATGTTGTGCTGAAGATAGAGCACTCTGAATTCGAGAATGCTTTGAACAGTGTTAAGAAAGAAAAGGGCGTGAAACTCGATACGGAACTGGACGAAACCGATATGAAGGAAGTAGTCGATAGATATCTTGCAGTCTATAAGAAGGCCGGTAAGGAGTTCCCCCAGGATCCCTGGAAGCAGCTGTGGATGGCTACAACTGCAGTATTTGGAAGCTGGATGAATGAAAGAGCGATAAAGTACAGGGCACTGAATGGAATAAAAGAGGGAGAGCTTCTGGGAACGGCCGTTAACATTTGTACGATGGTCTTCGGTAACACCGGTGAGGATAGTGGAACCGGGGTCGCCTTTACCAGAGATCCGAACACCGGAGAGAAGAAATTCTACGGTGAGTACCTCCCCAACGCACAGGGAGAAGATGTCGTTGCTGGAACAAGGACTCCTTTCCCGATGACAAAGATGCAGGAGATCAACCCCACCGCTTACGATCAGCTACTCGACGCTTTCAACAGACTTGAAGAACACTACCGTGACATGCAGGATGTTGAATTTACAGTCGAACACGGGACTCTTTACCTCCTTCAGACGAGGAACGGGAAGAGAACACCTTACGCGAGTGTCAAGATAGCCGTTGATCTTGTGGAAGAGGAAGTTATCTCTAAGGAAGAGGCTCTTATGAGAGTCACTCCTGAGCACGTCGAAACTCTACTTCATCCTCATTTTACAACTGACGCCATAGAAGAAGCGGAAGTTCTCGCCACCGGAATTGCTGCATCACCGGGAGCGGCATCGGGAATAATCGCCTTCGATCCGGAAACGGCGGAGAGACTCGTCCACGAAGAGGGAAAAGTAGTAATTCTCGTTAGACCGGAAACCTCTCCTGAAGATATCGCAGGTATGGCTGCCGCGGACGGAATCCTGACTTCGACCGGTGGAAAGACATCGCACGCCGCCGTTGTTGCCCGCGGTATGGGCAAGACCTGTATAGTCGGCTGTGAGGCAATAGATGTCGATGAAAAGAACCGTGTAATGAAGGTAAACGGAAAGGTCCTTAATGAGGGCGATTGGCTCAGCATTGACGGAACGACGGGCGAAGTATATCTTGGAAAGCTCGATTCGGTTAAGCCGCAGGGACTCGAAGGACCTCTGGCGACTATTCTGTCCTGGGCCGATGAAGTCCGAAGGCTCGGCGTGAGAACAAATGCCGACACCCCAAAAGACGCTTCCGTCGCCAGGGAATTCGGAGCTGAAGGTATCGGTTTGACAAGGACCGAGCATATGTTCTTCCAGGAAGACAGGATCTTCGCCATGAGACAGATGATAACTTCCAACACTCTAGAGCAACGCGAAAAGGCTCTCGCAAAGCTTCTTCCGATGCAGGAAGAGGATTTTTACGGAATCTTCAAGGCAATGGAAGGCTACCCTGTGACAATAAGGCTTCTCGATCCTCCGCTTCACGAATTCCTGCCCAAGGAAGACGATGATATAAAGGATCTCGCCGAAGAGATGGGAATGACATATGAGGATCTTAAGTCAACAGTCGAAGAGCTTCACGAGTTCAACCCGATGATGGGTTTCAGAGGCTGCCGACTCGCTGTTGTCTATCCCGAAATAGCCGATATGCAGACCAGAGCAATCATCGGGGCCGCGATCAAGCTAGTGAAGGAAGGCCTTAGTGTAATCCCTGAAATCATGATTCCTCTGATAGTAGAACTTGAAGAGTTGAAGTACGTTAAGTCGATAATAGTCAAGGCTGCCGAAGAAATGATAAAGGAAGCGGGAGTTACACTCGATTACAAAGTCGGTACAATGATAGAGGTGCCCAGAGCGGCATTGACGGCCGATGATATCGCCAGTGAAGCCGAGTTCTTCAGCTTTGGCACAAATGACCTTACTCAAATGACATACGGCTTTAGCCGCGACGATTACGGTAAGTTCGTCGGACATTATGTCAAAGAGGGAATTCTGACCTCCGATCCGTTCCAGAAACTGGACAGGATAGGTGTCGGCCAGCTGGTAAAGATGGGTACGGAAAAGGGAAGGGCAACGAGACCCGATCTGAAAGTCGGTATCTGTGGCGAACACGGGGGCGAACCTTCTTCCGTGGAATTCTGCCACATTGTCGGACTCAATTATGTGAGCTGCTCTCCTTACAGAGTACCGGTTGCAAGACTTTCTGCCGCTCAGGCAGTGATAAAGAACAGATAAACTCTATGCCGTCGCCCCTTCGGGGGCACGGCTTTTCTTTTTTGGAGGTTAGCCAACTATGGCAGATCTGCTCTCACATTATTTTGCACAATCGGGATTTCTTGCTTTGAGCTGGGAGAACCTTGTAATGTTTCTGATCGCCGCTGTACTCTTGTATCTGGCAGTCGCCAAGGACGCCGAACCGCTGCTGCTGATACCGATTTCCTTTGGAATTGTCATGGCGAATATCCCTCCTCAAGTGACTGGTATCTTTGAACCGGGAACTGGATTATTGTGGATTATTCAGCAGGGTCTGGTGCTGGGAATCTATCCTCCTCTGATATTCCTTGGAATAGGGGCGGTCACAGATTTTTCTTTTGTTCTGGCAAATCCGAAGACTCTCTTTCTCGGCGCTGCCGCACAGATAGGCATTTTCATAACGTTCATAGCGGCAAACGCTTTCGGCTTTTCCCTGCTTGACGCTGCATCGATAGCGATAATTGGCGGTGCGGACGGTCCGACATCGATTTACGTTGCCAGTATCTTCAAGTCCCAATATCTACCAATAATTGCGATCGCTTCCTACTCTTATATTGCGCTTATTCCAGTTCTTCAGCCTCCGATAATGCGGTTGCTCACAACAAAGAAAGAGAGAGCAATTAAGATGGGGAGACAGTTGAGAAAGGTTTCGAAGCTTGAAAGGATGGTCTTCCCTGTAGTATCTACAATAGCGATCTCTTTGATAGTCCCCCAGGCACTTCCGCTGGTTGGAATGCTAATGCTCGGAAACCTTCTCAGGGAGAACGGAAGGACCAAAAGGCTCGTCGAAGCTGCGGGAAAGTATGTTTCGGATACGGTCATAATACTTCTTTGTGTTTCTGTCGGAGCCAAGGCAGATGGTAAGGTATTTCTGACTCTAGAGAGTATAATGGTAATGGGGTTGGGTTGTGCTGCCTTCATTGTGGCGACCGGTTCGGGTATACTGTTCGCGAAACTGATGAATGTTTTCTCAAAGAACAAAGTCAATCCCTTAATAGGCGCAGCCGGAGTGTCGGCCGTTCCAACTGCGGCGAGAGTAGCCCAGAGAGTCGCTTCCGAAGAAGATAGTACCAATTTTATCTTAATGCACGCAATGGGGCCGAACATAGCGGGAGTAATAGGGTCCGCCGTGGCGGCAGGTGTCTTTCTTTCAATCATTAAGTAGAACGGGAGGAATAGTATGGCAACCAAAAAAAGGTATCATGTCAGCTTCAACTACTCTTACTGCAAAAGATGCGGTATCTGCTACTGGTTGTGCCCGACAAAGACTATAACGAAGGGCGAGTTGGGAAAACCTCAGGTAATCGACCACGACACATGTATTGGTTGCTTGATGTGCGAAAACTCCTGTCCTGATTTTGCTATCGACATTCAGGAAGTATCAGAGGCGGTGACCGAAAATGCGTGAGTTTGTTCTTTTACAGGGCGACGAAGCCTGTGCGCTTGGAGCGATCAAAGCGGGATGCAGGTTCTTCGCGGGATATCCTATAACTCCGGCGACAGAGATCGCCGAGACCATGGCCAACGAGCTTCCGAAAGTCGGGGGCACATTCATACAGATGGAAGACGAAATAGCTAGCGCGGCTGCAATTATTGGCGCTTCCATTGCCGGAGAGAAATCAATGACTGCGACCAGCGGTCCGGGTTTTTCACTGATGCAGGAGGCAATCGGTTATGCATCGATGGTGGAAGCTCCGACGGTGATCGTGAATGTTCAAAGAGGTGGACCATCGACCGGTATGCCGACCAAGATCGCCCAGGGCGACATTATGCAGGCAAGATGGGGCACTCACGGCGACCATCAGATTATCGCTATCTACCCGTCCAATGTTGAGGAGGTCTACAAATACATAGTGACTGCGTTTAATTATGCAGAGCTTTATAGAACGCCCGTTATCTTCCTTATGGATGAAATCCTCGGTCATATGCGTGAGAGTTTCTTCCTTCCAGACGATACCGAACTCATGGAAGTACAGCGAGTCGGAGATTCCGAAATGGCGGACGATGATATATTCCACCCCTTTGAGGATGATGATCAGATGATGGTTAAGCCGCTTGTGAAGATGGGTAAGTCGAGATTCCACGTTTCAGGTCTCGTACACGACGAATCAGGTTTCCCCATCGGGACGCCTTCAGATGTTTCCAGAATTCTCAGGAGACTTGATAATAAGATAAGATTGCATAGTGACGAAATAGTAATATACGACGAATTCATGACGGAAGACGCGGAAATACTCGTCCTCGCTTTTGGCTCAGTTGCCAGAAGCGCCTTGAAAGCAGTTAAGATGGCTCGTGAGGACAAGATAAACGTTGGACTATTTAAGCCAATTACGATGTGGCCGTTTCCAAGTACTAGGCTGAGACAGCTTCTGAAGAAGGTGAGTGCGGTTATTGTCGCCGAGATGAACCTGGGACAGATTCTGTACGAAGTTTCGCGGCTGAATAAACGCGGAGTCAAGCTTGAACACCTTAGCAAAGTGGATGGAGAGCTGATCTCTCCGCAAGAAGTGCTGGATGCAATCTCCAGAGTGAAATCAGAAATAATGGATCTCTGAAAATACAGTTCTTGAAACCCATTTTAGAACTCCTTCTATATGCGAAATCGTATGTTAAAACTTTTGCAAAATTGGCGGCCTCTGTGGTACAATAACAGCGAAAATCCCTAGAAGGAGGAAATCTTAATGGAAATCCTGAAGGTCAGTTCGAAATCAAATCCCAATAAGGTTGCTGGTGCCATAGCCGGAGTGATCTCAAAAAATGAGCAGGTGGAACTTCAGGCCATTGGCGCTGGTGCTGTTAATCAGGCCGTCAAGGCGGTCGCCATCGCTTCAAGATTTCTCAGGGAGCAGGGCATGAAGGTATCTATGGTTCCCGGATTTGTCGAGATTCCCATCGGTGATGAGATGCGTACGGGAATCACCATAAAGATCGTATCTGAGAAGATAGAAGTCTAGTGCTGAGCTAGAGTCTACGAAATCTTCCTGAATCTTCTGTAAACAAAAAAAGAGATCGAGAGATCTCTTTTTTTCTTTGAAGTCGTCTGAAGCATGATAAAATTATAATAGACAAAGACATAAGGAGGTTTTGTGATGCTAACTATTACTGACATGCTGGCGATTGCATTAAAGATTGAAGGAGCCGGTTACTCATATTACTCTAAGCTAAGTGAGAAGACGACGGGAAAGATCAAAGAGCTCTTTTCCAGACTCGCTTTGCAGGAGAGGGAACACGCAAACACATTCAGAAGTATTCTGAAAGACATCGAAAATGCTCCCGTCACCGCAGACTGGGAAGATAACGTAGGTTATCTGAAATCGTATGCCGAGATCTCGATATTCCCTAAGATCGAATCGGAAGAGGTGCCATCAAATCTTAACAAGGCTATCAGTTCGGCTATGGATGTTGAGAAAGACAGTATAATCTTCTACACAGATCTTGAGCAGTTTATACCAGATAGTGCAAGCCTGAAAAAGATAATTGCCGAAGAGCGACGTCACCTAATGGATTTGGTGAAGCTCTATGGAACGGTTTGATGGCTTTGCGAACATAAGTTTCGCTAAGGTCGGCGATAGAGAGCTGACTCCCGATGGAAAATTCCGGTTGCTACTCTTCGTAAACCGTGAATTGCCTTCAAAAGGAGATTCTGCAAGATTACTGGAAGGTCTTCGTGATTCACTCGACCGGATTGATAGAGATTTGGTGGAAGTAGCGTGGCTTTTCAGATCAGCAGAAACTCCCTTCGCCGAGACTCTGCCCGAAGGCGAGGCATATTTCGATTCATCGAACTCGCTGTCAGGTCTTTTCGGTTTCGAGGACCGAGATCTGGGAATAGCTCTGCTAAATACCTGGAACGGTCTTTTGAAGAGATTCACTGAACGAGAATTTCTTGTTCCTGAGATCGTTGTTGAAGAAGTAAGTCGTCTCGTTGCCGAACAGAGTCAATTACTTCTTTCTATAAGGGACAGAAGGGCACGCAGAGCTATAAGCTCGGAGCCATTGCCCAGAGAAATCGTTGAAAAGACGATAGTCGCCGCCACGATGGCTCCTTCTTGCATGAACAATCAGTCCTGGCGATTTCTTGCCGTTGATGATCGATCAACGCTTGAGAGGCTTCACGAAGCTCTGCCAGGTGGAAACTACTGGATGAAGAGTGCGCCCGTTTTGATTTGTGTGTACTCGAGTATTGAACTGGATTGCCAGCTCAAGGACAGGCGAGATTATTACCTCTTTGCGGCTGGAATGGCGACTGGTTATCTCCTACTTCAGGCGACTCAGATGAATCTCATAGCTCATCCGGTTGCCGGTTATGATCCTCTGAAGTTCAAGGAGATACTCGCAATAGACGAAAGCTCCGTTCTGATTACGGTAGTAGCCATGGGCCGGCCTGGACAGGTTGATCATTTGTCCCAGAAGCATCTTGCAGTCGAAAAGAGTGATCGCCAGAGAAAAGAGATAGGCGAAGTATTCAAGTGGAGTGTCTGACACATACCGTATTGATCAATAAACGATAATGTTACAACGGCTGTAAATGTCTTCAAATGAGGCTAACCGATCAATAGCATCATGCGGGTCCGAACGGTTTATGTTTAGCTAGTATACTGGGCCGCAAATGTGTTAAAATGTCCCTTGGTAAGCTTTCAAAGGGGTGTTCGAATGAAGTCGGGTTCTTCCAGTGCAAGGACTTTAAATCTTGTAAATCTGCTATGCAACAGATTTCGAAAGATGTTTATGGATTGGGTGATAGATCCGGACAGATATTTATTGAGAGCCGTTTCTCTTGTGGAGATGGTGTCGATAGAAGAGTTACCTGATAGATGCCTCACGGGAATTCCGTGAGGCTTTTTTTTTGCTTTGAAGTCACCCCATATATAATCAGGAGGAGGGATTTTGGTGAGTACAGGTGGTTCGTCTTATCAGGAAGTGCAGGCACAGGAGGACAGAAGTAAGGGGCTTGGTAAATGGGCTCTTCTGGTTCTAGGTCTTCAACACGCCTTTACCATGTTCGGCGCGACGGTTCTGGTGCCTTATCTTACAGGAGTACCGGTAAACGTAGCACTGTTCACTGCGGGTCTAGGAACACTGATCTTTCATCTCTTAACAAAGTGGAAAGTACCGGTCTTTCTGGGTTCCAGCTTTGCGTACATCGCACCGATCAACGCTGTCATCTTATACTATGCGAATGTTTCGGACAAGTTTGGTTCGGTGCCCGAAGCAATGGCGGCCGGTGTAGCAATTACACCTGACATGATCGCCTACGCAACCGGAGGGATACTAATAGCCGGTCTTGTGCAGGTTGGTATCGCTATTCTGATAAAGGCTATTGGAGTCAAGAAGTTCGAAAAGCTCTTTCCTCCTGCAGTGGCAGGCACAATAATCGCGGTAATTGGGCTGAACCTAGCTCCGGTTGCCATAAACATGGCGAGTTCAAACTGGTGGATAGCGATCGTTGCGCTCGGTACGGCCGTAGTTGTCAGATTATACACGAAGGGCTTCACCAGGATGATACCCGTAATGTGCGGGATTATCGTGGGTTATATAGTCGCCGCGATAACCGGTAACGTAAGTATGACCGCAGTTGCCGAGGCCGGCTGGATAGGAATGCCGCAGTTTATACTCCCAAAGTTCTCTCTTTACGCTCTATCGATAGTTGTCCCCGTCGCCCTGGCTCCAACAATAGAGCACTTTGGAGACATCTTCGCAGTTTCAGCGATTACCGGAAAGAAGTTCTTTGAAGACCCCGGGATTCACAGAACTCTTTCTGGAGACGGTATAGCCACTGCCGTAGCAGGACTTCTCGGTGGACCGGCAAACACTACATACAGTGAAAACACGGGTGTCCTCGCAATAACCAAGGTCTTTAATCCTGTCGTTATGAGGATCGCGGCTATCTTTGCCATCATCCTTTCCTTCGTGCCCAAAGTCGGGGCCTTCATACAGTCGATACCCGTTTCGGTAATGGGAGGCATAGAGATACTTCTCTTCGGTATGATCGCTGCGGTTGGAATGAGAACCCTGATAGAAAATAGAGTGAAAGTTGATGGTAAGAACCTGATAATAATCTCAGTGATGCTTGTTATAGGAATAGGAGGTGCTTCGATCGGTCTAGGAAATGTGAGATTTGAAGGAATCGGTCTTGCGG
>LVBU01000096.1 GCA_001603185.1 Thermotogales bacterium Thermo_02
TTATATTCTTCTGAAGACTGTTCGCTCTATCCAGAATCCGGTAATACTCTTCTGGAGAAAGAGTTGTAAGAATCGTATTTCGCTCGGAGAAGATAAAGTAAACCGTCTCGAAATCGTTTTCCAGTTCATAGACTCTGTTTCCTCTATATGTAGAGTATTTCGCGCCCCACTCCTTCAAGGGTCTCTCAAGAATCGCCGTATCCTGCTCGTGATTAGTGAAGACTACGGTGACTTTCGGGACTTCCGAGACCAGCTCCCCGTAAATCCGTGTGTTTCCGATACTCTCTCGAGACAGGAGGACTATGTAATCGGCGAGTTCTCTATAAGGTTCCAGATCGAGTTCAAACCAGTGGCTGAGTTCATTTCTGAGAGTCTCGATCGACGAAGCCGGAAAGAAGACCGTGTAATCGCCAAAGGTTTTCTCGGCGGCTTCGCTTTCCTTGGTGTCGGCAAGGGCAAGCAGGTTCTGGAGATCTTGCATATTCGGAAAAATCGTCTCCTGGACAATCGTCGCAGTCAGAGTATGACCCTCGGGACGGGCGAACGCGACCGTGTTGTCTATAGAGAAAGGCGACCTTAAGCCAAGATCTACCTTCAGACGGTCTCCATCAAAGAAGCCCGTCAGGGAGTAATCGTAGCTCATGTCTGCGACCTCTCGGCCTTTGCCATTCGAATCCAGCATCCTCGGTTCTCGACCTTCGTAGGTTCTGATGGCCAGCGAAACGGCTTCCTTGTTTCCTCCAATTATCATAAAACCTGCACCGGTATGGTAGAAGAGAGTACCGCTGTTACTTCTTAGCTCGTTGATACTCTCGCCGGGCTGAACAAATATCGTCATATCCAGCAAAGCAGAGACGGCCTTCAAGAGAGAGAAGGAATTCTCGGTCCTCCAGACTATGAAAACCCTCGTTCTTGTCAATTTAAGCTTCTCAAGGAGATAAAAGGGATCGAAGGTAAGAAAATCGTCGAGAGACAACTCGATTCCCTCTCCGGCAAAGAGAATATCGTCATTCAATGCTTCCTTAAGAAGGCTCGTATCGACCTGCGCATTGTAACCAGTCGCATCTATTATCCCGTACAAAGCCCTTTCGGCGCCAAAGCCAGAATCGCCAAGGTAAGCGCCAAAGAAGTTCGTTTTGTCCCGTAGAGTCTCCATAGTCGATCGAAGATTTCGAACGACAATGAAATACCCGACAGACTCGGGTACAAAATCGAAAAGCTCCTGTGCCACTACTCCGGAAAAAAAGCAAATCAAACAAAAAAAGACAATAAGGAATTTCAACTTAAACCCGGTAACCTCTTTTTTGAAACCGGGTCTTCCCCTCCTTTCTATGGAGAGTCTATTACGTCCTGAGCAAAGAAAGCAAAGGCGTCTTCCACGATCCTGGTGGTGTCAGGCACAAAACCGACATCTACCACCTTTGCGAACAACAAGTACTCTATGTTACCATTCTTTCCGCAGATCGGCGAAAAAGTGATGTTTGCAGAGTAAAGTCCGGTCCTCTCAAAGCTGGCCATAAGGCTCTCTATAACCGATCTGTGGACTGACTTCGAACGCACAACACCCTTCCTTGCCACTCCGGGTCCCGCTTCAAACTGGGGCTTCACCAGAACGACACAGCTCCCATTATCGCTCAGAAATCCTCTAATTCTATCTGCGACTGAAGAGGTAGAGATGAACGACAGATCGCACGTCAGAAAATCTACCGTTCCTTCGATTATATCCGAAGTGAGTGCTCTCAAATCACACTCTTCCAGAGAAAGCACTCTCGAATCCGACTTCAAAGAACTGTGGAGCTGCCCTCTCCCCACATCTACTGCTATCACCTTTGAGGCACCGCGCTCCAGAAGCAGCTGCGTGAAACCTCCCGTGGATGACCCGAGATCGAGAACTCGCTTACCATCTAGCTCTATTCCAAATAGATCTATAGCCTTCTTGAGTTTGTAATATCCTCTACCGACGGGAAGTCTCTCGCCTTCTATCGAGATATCGTTTTGACTGTCAAACCTCTTGCCCGGTCTGTCAACGATTATACCGTTAACCGCGACTCTGCCTGACTTAACGAGCTCACCTGCCTTTGTCCTACTATCTGACAGGCCCATCGCCAGAATAAGTTCATCCAGCCTAAGTTTCGAACTCATCGAACAACACCTTATAGAAGAACAAACCCTGAGGAGGAGCCGTTCCCGGAAGATTAGATCTGTTTTGTGATTGTAGAAGCTCTCTTACGGTCTCTGCTTCGATAGTACCAGTACCGACCTTTACAAGAAGACCTACGATGTTTCTCACCATTCTCTTCAAGAAGGATACACCTTCGACTCTTATCAGAAGGATACCTGAAGGATAATTTAGTATTCTGATCGCCGAGATGCTTCTAATCGGGTTTCTGTCGTCTCTGCCGGTTCTGAATGTGGAGAAATCGTGTTCTCCAAGAAGACTCTCGGCACCCTTTCGCATAGCCGCAAGATCTAGCTGATAGGGAAACCACCAGACGTATCTTCGTCTGAAGAGGTCCGGTTCCCGCGACTTCGATATATAGTAGTGATATATCCTCTTCTTTGCCGCAAAGCGCGGACTGAAGTTATCGGCTACGCTGTGGACTCTTCTGACATAGACGTCCTGAGGAAGATTTGCGTTCAGAGCGTCTCTCATAGTATTACAGTCCAGATGATCCAGAGTCGAATCGAAGGCGATGACCTGACCGTAGGCGTGAACGCCGGTATCGGTCCGGCCGGCGCCCTGACTTGGAATCCTGAACTTGTGTATTCTCTCGATAGCTTCTTCAAAAGCGCCCTGGATTGTACGGATTCCCGGCTGTTGCTGGAAACCGAAAAAGTCTGTTCCATCGTAAGAAATGACAGCTGCGAATCTCTTCATGCCAGTATCACTTGCAGCTAGCCAGATCCAGCATCTCAGTATACAGATACACAATAGAAGAGAGATCATTTCCCATTCTCTTCAGATCTCCGCCGTAGACAGTCCAGGGTATCTTGCTGACAAAAGTCTCGACGTACTTCATCAGGGAAGTCTCCAGTTCCCTTCTCTCCTGGCCTT
This sequence comes from Thermotogales bacterium Thermo_02, assembly GCA_001603185.1. Lineage (GTDB taxonomy): Bacteria > Thermotogota > Thermotogae > Petrotogales > Kosmotogaceae > Mesotoga. The sequence continues at coordinate 3,056 of LVBU01000096.1, forward strand.
CAAGATCTACTGAAGAGAGTCTCTTTGCGAGCCACGACGAGAAGATCTGATCGTTGAAGCGCAACAGACCGTCGGCATACTCGCGCAACATCTTGAAGACTTCCTCGCTAATCTCGCGAAGAGAGAATCTGGAGGACACGTCGCCAATTACCTGCGAATCGAAGTAAGTCTCAAGAACCTCGGGTATCTCCAGCTCGTACTTGAAGTAAAGAAGATTCGTATCGCTGTGCTTCCTCTCGAAAATTATCTTTCTTCTTGTAGCACTTTCAAGTCCAAAAGCGCTGAGACAAGTCCAATACTTTCTCTCCAGAAGTAAAGAGGCCTGACCACACGACCAGATAGTCATAAAACCCGTTTTTGCCCGGTAATCAAACATGGCCTTCTTTGGTGTCAGATACTCGCTTTCACTGTAAAGTATGTGTGCATATCTGTGATTCATCACGCAACAATCCCTTCAACCAGTTCTTTCAGTTCTCTTATCGTCTTTCTCGCTTCATCCTCGCAGGAGCCTCTAACCATAAGGTAGAACTTTATCTTCGGCTCGGTTCCCGAAGGTCTTACTATCAGTTTACAATCGCCTTCAAACTCCATGGACAGCACATCGGCCCTTGGTAGATCGCCGCCGTCCACATCGTAATCGATAAGTCTCAAGAGCTTCCTCCCCTTGAACTCGGCGGGCGACTCCTTACGCAACCGGTCCATTATCGAATCGATCTTCTTCTTTCCTTCGATTCCTTCGTATTCCTTATTGACAAGGTCCTCGACAAAGAAACCGTACCTTTCATATATCTGCTGCAGATAATCGACGACAGTAAGCCCTTTCTTTTTCAAGAAGCCGCCTACTGTACATGCAAGCGCCGATGCCACTATCGCGTCCTTGTCTCTGGCATGCCTTCCCAGAAGGTAACCGTAACTCTCTTCGAACCCGAAAACAAACTCTCCGTCTCCGGTAGTCTCCGCTCTCTCTATGAGCTCGCCTATGAACTTGAATCCCGTAAGAGTCTCCTTCAAATCCACACCGTATCCGGCAGCGATACGCTTCGCGAGATCTGTGGTGACTATCGTCTTGACTATGAAGGCCCTTTCCGGAACTCTCCCCTCGAGCATCTCCAGGACAAAAGCGGTCATCACAACGCCCGTCTGGTTGCCGTTCAGGAGGGTATACTCTCCGTCGTGTCTTACCATCAGACCGACCCTGTCCGCATCGGGATCGGTCGCCAGTATAATGTCCGATTCACTCTCGCGGGCTATCTCAAGAGCCATCTCGAAAGTTCCAGGGTCCTCGGGATTGGGATACCGCACGGTCGGAAAGTCGCCATCGGGGACGGCCTGCTCCTTCACGAGGAGGACTCTGTGTCCGAGATCGCTCAGAACCCTGTTGACCGGATAGTTTCCGGTGCCGTGTAGAGGCGTATAGACGACTTTCATCGGTTCGTAGTCGTCACACAGGTTCCTTATGGTCTTCTTTATAGTTTCAACGTATTTATCGAAGAGACTTCTCTGGACAGTCCCTATGAGCTCCTTCTTTGGAATATAGCCTTCAAAGAAATCCGAGTCCTTTACCCTTTCTATTATAGCTTGCGCGTATCGAGGGACTGCCTGTGTACCGTCGCTCGTGTAGACCTTGTATCCGTTGTATTGCGATGGATTGTGGCTTGCCGTAATGACTATTCCGCCACTGGCCTTCATCTCTCTGACGGCGTAACTGAGGATCGGTGTCGGGGTCGGCTCCGAAAAGAGAAAAACCTTTATCCCCATAGAAGAGAGAACATCGGCCGAAATCCCGGCAAACTCTGCGGACATATGCCGCGTATCATGGGCTATTACGACCGAAGGACTTCTGGAAGTCTCCAGTATCCACTTTCCGAAGCCCAGCGTCGCGCGGGTAACGGTAAACAGGTTCATTCTGTTTGTCCCGACTCCCAGTTTTCCACGCAGACCACCGGTACCGAACTCAAGATCCATGGCGAAACTCTCTCTCAACTCCTCCGGAGAGAGTGCCTTCAGCTCCTCAAAAAACTTACCGGAAGTGTTTTCCATCCACCTTGAATACTCTCTGCTTATTGCCTTATCGTCTCTAAACACGCTACCACCTTCCGACGCCCTTCAAATGGGTAATCTCTCCACTCCTTAGAACCTCGATCACATCGAGTCTCATCTCGCTGAACTCAGGCTTGAAACTCATGATATACTTCTGAACAGCCATTTCCAGACGCCTCAGTTTTCTCTCGTCTACTCTGTATCTCGGCAGTTGATCTCCATTACCGCCCTTGACCTCTACAAACACCAGTACATCGCCTTCCATGGCAACGATATCGAGTTCGCCAAACCTGTAGGAGATATTCCTTCCCTTGATCCTGTAGCCGGCCTTTTTCAAGTATTCACAGGCCTTGTCTTCGAAAGCCCTGCCGAGATCGTTACTCATCTCCTTCGGGTTTCTCCTGCGTATATATCCTCGGGACTACTATATAAGCCTCAGAGCTTTCCGGAAAGAGATCACGAATCTTATCGACCTTATCGAAGGCCTTCACTACGTCTTCTCTAGGTTCCAGGGACTTTTCGATAGGAGAGACCATCTCATCGACATCCAGTTCAAGTTCATCAAGAAGAGTCATGTATTGAAGAATATCCTCAATATCCTTCTTCAGGTCGAGTCTCTCTTCGTCCTTCAACTTCAGCCTTGAAAGATCCTCAAGATGTTTAAGTAGCTGCTCGCTGAACTTCGTTTCCAACTCTCATCCCTCCTCGATTTTGACTTCTCTGAGGTACATCGCCGCGTGTTCGGGAGGCATCGGGTTTATATAAAAGCCCGAACCCCATTCAAAACCTGCCACACGCGTCAGTCTGGGAACTATCTCTAGATGCCAGTGATAATGCTTCGTATCCATCCCGCCGCGTATACCAGTATGGAGCATGAAATTATACGGCGGATTATCCAGCGCTTTGTAGATCCTCAAAAGTGTATTCTTCAAAGAGACTGCGAAACTATCGATCTCCCCTGCCGCGATCTCTCCGAAATTGTCCGTGTGTCTCTTGGGGACTATCCACGTCTCAAAGGGGAAGCGGGCCGCAAAAGGCTCAAATACGACAAAGTCATCGTTTTCCTCGACGAGTCGCGTGCCTTCGAGTATCTCCTGATTCACCATATCGCAGTAAACACAGCGCTCTCTGAACCTGTAGTATTCAATCGCTCCGGTTATTTCTTCGGCCACCCTCTTTGGAACTATAGGCGTGGCTATGAGCTGACTGTGGGAGTGTGAAAGTGATGCTCCGGCCTCTCTCCCGTGATTTTTGAATATCAGTATATACTTTATTCTCTCGTCTTTTTCGAGCTGCTGGTGGCGTTCCTTGTACGCCCAGACGACCTCCTTCACCTGCTGGTAAGAGAGAGTCGCAAGGGTAGCGTTGTGGTCCGGAGTCTCGATAATGACCTCGTGACCGCCAAAGCCCTTAATGACATCATACATACCGTGACCGAACCTCTCCGGTTCGACCTTCGGGTCCAGCGCGGGAAACTTGTTTTGCACGACTCTCACCCACCAGCCGGGGCTATCTCTACCCGTATCGGCCGGTCTGAAGGCCATGACTTCCGGAGGGGTGGTATGCTCGTTTCCATAATCGAAAGGACAGAAAGCCGACTCTACCTTTTCCTTGGAGTTGATAAAGTCGTGAGGTCTTCTAGCTCTTTCGGTGGCGATTATCACCCAGCGTTTTATTATAGGATCTTTTCTCAGTTCAGGCATCTCTTTTTTACCTCCAAAGTCTTCTCGTAAACGGCCAGGTAGTTCCTGGCGGAAGCGCCCCATGAGAAATCTCCGCTCATAGCGTTCAACACAAGGCGTCTCCAGGACTCGCCGTCTTTGTAGATCTCCAGAGCCCTCTTCAAAGACTCCAGTAGTCCGGCTGAAGAGTAATCGTTGAAACCGAACCCGTTACCCTCAAGACTTGACAGGTCGAACTCCTGAACGGTATCGGCCAGTCCTCCGGTATATCTTACTATCGGAATCGTTCCGTATCTCATCGCGAACATCTGCCCAAGACCGCAGGGCTCGTATCTCGACGGCATCAAAAACATGTCGGCGCCACCGTAGATCTTCTGTGCGAGATCGAGATTGAACGTGAGCATGGCGGCCATCTTATCCGGAAATTCCTGCTGAAGAGCCTTGAACATCGCCTCGTACTTTTTCTCACCGGTACCGAGAATCACGAGCTGGACGGGCAGCTTCATGAGCTCGTCCTTTATTTCGGCAAGAAGATCGAGGCCCTTCTGATCGACAAGCCTGGAAATGAGCCCCAAAACGGCGTCCTCACTCTCGGGAAGACCCACCTCTCTCTGTAAAGCCCTCTTGTTTTCTATCTTTTTGTCAATGGTGTTCGAATCGAAATTAACACTCAGACGCTTATCGGTTGCAGGATCATACTCACCGAAGTCTATACCGTTCAGTATGCCCGCCAGTACGTCGCTTCTCTCCTCTAGAACTCCATCGAGCCCGGCTCCATACTCCTGTGTCTGGATCTCCTTGGCGTAAGTCGGAGAGACGGTAGTAATCATGTCGGCGAAGACAAGACCGGCCTTCAGGCAGTTCAGACTTTCTCCCGAACACACGGCGTCGCGGTTTTCTTCAGCTATTCCGGAAAGCTCGAAGTACTCTTCCGGATAGACTCCCTGGTATGCGAGATTGTGAATGGATATTATTGTCCCGGGATATGCCTTCCTCTCCTTAAGATAGACCGCCATCAGACCGGTATGCCAGTCGTTGAGATGTACTATGTCGTAACCTCTTCCTGCAGCGAAGGCAGCGGCAGCATCTGAGAAGGCCATAGCCTGAAGCCCCAGATTCGAAGACCCGTAGACTTCTCTCGAGTCCATAAGCACATCGTTCTTTAGCAGATAGACATCGACATCACTTGAAGGAAGCTTCGTGAGGTATACCCCGAACTCATATCGCTCCTTCATAGACTCTGTGCAGACAATGCCTCCGGTATTCTCGACTCCCTTTTCAGAGATAGAGCCGTGAAAAGGCATAAGAACATCTATATCCAGTCCAAGCCCCTTGAGAGCTTTTGGAAGAGAGCCGGCGACATCTGCCAGTCCCCCGACCTTCGCTAACGGATAGACCTCGTAAGAAACAAATAGAATCTTCAAGTCAATCACCTCTTAAAGAGCGGCAAATCATGAGAGAAGATTACTGTATCGGCCAGTTCAAAGTATTTAAGAACGAACTGGGCCGCTTCATCCCTTCTCATTCCCTTGCGCATCTCGTGATAGTGTATCTCTCTGGTACACACATCTCCGCATATAAAGACCTTTCCATGGTTATCGGTATTCAGGAAAAACGAAACGTGGTCTCTCGAGTGATAAGGAGATTTCAAGACCTGTATACAGTCTAGAATCGTCTCGTCGGGATCGAAAGCCTCGACCCTCGTCCATGATTTCATAACCATTTGGTACATCTGACCCACGATCGGGCCAAAGGACGCATAATTGCGACTGGTATAGCTTTCGTGAACATGGACAGTTGCGTTTGAGAAAAACATACTGTTAAAAGCATGATCAAGGTGAAAATGCGTTAGAAGAATATCGGTTATGTCAAACGGGGAAAGGCCCACTGCAGACAGTCTTTCTTCAAGGACCCCAAGTGAAGGAAAGCCGCCGGGATCGACCAGTACTTTTCTCTTTTCATCCACCAGCAGAGAACAACTGCTGGTAGGAGCATCCATCATTCCCGGCACGTAGAGCAGACTGCCGGGAAAGAGGAAATGTAATTCCAAATCACATCACTCCCAGAAAAATCAAACCTATCGCACCAACAATTATACAGTAAAAGCCAAAGAATCTCAGTTTCCCCTTTAGAACAAGCAACTTCAAAAGCCATAACCCGAACAGACCGGTAAGAAAGGCAACTATCGCCGCCGAAACCACTGTACCGACAGGCAGATCCACCTTCGATAGCTCCAAAATCCCCGCCCCGAATGTCACAGGCAGACTCAGAAGAAAGGAAAACTTTATTGCATCGCTTCTCGCCAGACCTATCAAGAGCGCTCCAAAGAGTGTCATTCCGCTTCTGGAGATCCCCGGGACAATCGCGGCCGCCTGAAAGAGCCCTATTGCGAGAGCGCCTACAATGGAGAGCTGCAGAATCCTCCTCTTTCCCGAAAACCTGTCTGAGAGTATCAGCACTACCGCCGTTACAAAGAGCATTACTGAAGCGAAGACAGGTTCAGAGAAGAGCGATTTTATCTCGTCTTCGAAGAGAAACCCGAAGAGTACCGCCGGTATCGTCGCGACCAGAAGCAGATATATATACTTAAGCGAGGCCGGTCTCTCTCTCTCTTTGAAGAGCCCGGTAAGTATAGCCCATATGTCCCTGTAGGTGAAAAGCAGAACGGCAAAGAATGTCGCCAGATGAAGCACGGCAAAGAAGGCCGCCCGCGACTCTACTCCAAGAGGAATGTTCAAAAATCTGGAGAAGATAGTCAGGTGACCCGATGAAGACACGGGAAGAAACTCCGTAGCCCCCTGTATGAAGCCCAGAAGTATATAGTTGAAAAAATCAGACACCGAAGCCCTCCTCTTCGCTTATAGACTCAAATGAAATGCCATTCTCCTCCAGGATCTCGGCGATATACTGTATGTCGGTCTCGTCTGTCCTTATGACGACCCTCTTCTGCCCTTCAATCTCGGCCGGCGCTGTAATAATCGAGAGGATATTTATCTCTTTCTCGGCCAGAAAGTCGACGACATCTCTCAAAGCTCCTGGTTTGTCGGTGAGAACTATCGAAAGCCTTGCGCCCGGCCTGTCCATGGCGGTGAACTCCATTAAACCTTCGAGAATCTCGAATACCCCTATTATCCCCGTGACAACGAAGTCTTCATCTACAACTGGGAGAAGATAACTGTGACTCTCAATAAGCATCAGGGCGGCGTCTTCGATAAAGTCCGTCTCCGTGCAGTATAAGACCGGTTCCTTGACGATCTCTCCAAGCAGAGTCGCAGATGGCAATTCGGTTAGGTCATCGATATCGACAACGCCCGATAGTCGACCCTCGCTGTCGACCGTGATTACTGTGGAAATGCCGAAACTCTTCCTGTTTTCGATAGCGTTATCGACCGTGTCTTTCTCACTGAATACCGGATAAGTCCTGTTCATCCATTTATCGATTTGCACTTTTCTCGCCTCTCTTCAAAGGGTTTTGTTTAATTGTACTTCATCATAATCTATAATTGAGTCACCCGGAGCACACTGGAGAAAAGCGGCGACCGGATGGGGGGAATAAAAGTGTTTCAAGGTTATGTGAAACTTCTCGAACTGGCCTCTAATCTCTTCACGATGTATCGCTGGAACAACACACCCACTATCATCAGGACCAACGAAGCGGAGAACGCTTTCGTCTCCGCACATTACTGTCTGCTCATGTCGGAAGTATCCCGGCTAAACGGCCTTGTGCTCGACGAAGACAGACTCTTCCAGAGAGTAGTCTTGAAAGAACTTCCCAAATGTCTGCTCTCTGACATATCGGTGGATACAAAGATCCTGATAAAATCGCTCTCTCCGGAAAAGTGGAACGCCGTCTTTTCCAAGACCGTCGAAGAAGTCGTACGCTTTCTACCACTGACTAGAAAAGACGAGTTCTTCTCATCGATCGTAGATGCCAAAGACGATACTCAAGAGGGCAAAATCATCCAGATCGCCGATCTCCTTTCGGCCAGACTGGAAGCGGAGATACACTCGCGATACTTCCCCGGTTTCTTCTCCAAACCCATTACTGCCCTCGAAGAGAGAATCGAGCACTTCCGTAACTTCAAACCCTTCGAACTGATCTTTGGTTGCGACTGGCTTGACAGATACATAGACGCCCTTATAGTCCTTCTCAGAGCGGTCAGATGGAACAGACTGAACCGGAACGTGCCGACCACGGTGGCCGGACACTCCTTTTATGTAACCATCACCTCCTATATTCTCTCGTGCATGGAAAACGAAAGTGGGCACGACATAAATACGGTTGAAGTAGTTAAGCGCGCTCTGCTGCACGATATACCTGAGAGTATGACCGGCGACATAATAACTCCGACAAAGAAAAAAGTGCCGGGATTTGAGGAGGTAATCTCACAGGTCGAAGAAGAGATGGTCAGTAAGATGCTCCTCGAGAATATGCCCGATAGCCTTGTCAAAGAGCTTAAATACCGCATGCTCGACCCCTTCGAAAGTGAAGAGGGCGAACTCGTCAGAGCGGCCGATCAATTCGCCGCGACGGCCGAATGCCTTATGGAGATCCGCTCGGGAAACACCCAGCCGGCCTTTCGCGACGCCCTGAACAGAATGCTGGATGACCTCGCCGACTCGGAGTTTGAAAGTGTCAGGTTCATAACCGAGTCGTTCAGGTGGGGTCTCGACTGGGCCGGCAGGTGACAAAGAGTATCTGAGACTCTTATAGAAAACGGGCCAGCCTGTCGAGCCCCTCCTTCAGATCCTCCATCGAGCTTGAATAAGACATCCTGATAAAGCCTTCATAACTGAATGCGCTGCCAGGGACCATACCGACCTTCTCTTTGTCGAGAAGCCCCAGGGCAAAGTCGTTTGAATTCTCGTATCTGCTCCCTATATATGGCGTAATATCCATGAAGACGTAAAAGGCGCCTGCCGGTCTGTTGAAAGAGACTCCCATATCTTCGAGTCGCGAAACTACGTAATCTCTTCTTTCCCTGAAAATCCTCACCATATCGGAAGTATCGACCTCAAAGGCCTTTACGGCGGCGTATTGCGCCATGGTATTCACGTTTGATACAAGATGGCTCTGGATCTTGGCGATCGCCTTTGCGACTGTGGAGGAAGTTGCCGAATAACCGACTCTCCATCCGGTCATGGCATAGGTCTTGGAGAAGGCGTTTATAACTGCCGTCCTCTCCTTCATACCCTGAATCGAACCGATCGAAAAGTGAGGTGCATCGAAGACCAGCTTCTCATAAACTTCATCCGAAATGACGAAGAGATCTCTTTCGATACAGAGATTGGCGAGCTCTCTCAGGAACTCTTCCGGATATATCGCCCCGGTCGGATTGTTCGGAGAATTTAGCATAATCACCTTCGTGCTGGAAGTGATTGCTCTTTCAATGTCCGCGATCTCCGGGACGAACCCGTGCTCGATCCTCGAAGGGACTATTACTGGAATCCCTCCACAGAGCTTCACCTGAGCCTCGTAACTCACCCAGGCCGGCGATATCAAGATCACCTCGTCTCCAAGATTCAGGAGTGCCTTCAGGACATTGTAAATCGCCTGCTTTCCTCCATTTGCGACTACTATCTCGCCCGGTGAGTAGTCCAGGTTGTTATCGCGCTTCAACTTGGCCGCAATCGCGCTTCTCAGCTCTTCAATGCCCGTAGCGTTTGTGTACTTCGTCTTTCCCTCGTTGAGAGCGACTATCGCCGCTTCGATTATGGGGCGGGGCGTCGGGAAATCCGGTTCTCCCGCGGTGAACTTGATAACGTTTTCACCGGCCTTCGCCAGATCGAGAACCTTCTTATTGAACTCAAGGGTTGCTGAAGGCGTTACAGAAGATACAAAGCGTGACAAATCCATTGGAGCACCTCCACAGCATTATGGTATATTTAAGTTATATCTATAGCTTGTTTATAACTTCTAGAACAACCAGTGCGAAGTCGTTCAAGCTGTCCTTCTTACACAGTCTTGCGCTCGCTTCCTTACTTCTCTTACCGTTCACCAGTGAAGAACCCACAGCCATTACGATCTCCGACATGCCATACATGAGCTTCTCAATAAACTCGACTCTAAAACCCGGCACTTCGTCTCTGATCGCAGCGACAGTAGCCTCGACAACCGCCATATACTTCTCGTCATCGGCAAGATCGACGATTGACGATCCCTGAAGCGCCTTCCCTTCACGATCGATCGTGATAGTAATGTCCAGCTTTTTCTTAGTGGCTTTGGTATCGATACTGAGCAGTTGAAAACCGTGATTATTCTGAACTTCTTCCGGAAGAGGATCATCGGTCGCTATCTCCTTTCCAGAAGAGTCCAGAGGAATCTGCGCAATCGAAACTATCTTTCTGTCGATTTTGTTACCAGTTGCAGCGAAAATTGCAGTCTCGATATCTCTTACAAGTTGCTTTGCAGGCTTAGAAACGTCTGCCAGCACGTGGATCTCGTTGTACTCACCGTCTTCATCGTGCACCACTTTCGCACTGTAAACACCGGGCAACTTCGAGACGATTTCATCAACAGCCAGCTTGCTTTCCATTTAACCAACCCCCTTGACCTCAAAAAATCACCGCAAAGAGCAGGGAAAGACCCAAAAAACAGCCGGCCACCAGCAAAGACATCCAGCCCTTCTTATCGTACGGCTTGTAATCCTGAGGCTCCACCTGTCCCTTTGGTTTACGTACCTTCTTCGTTCCGATCTCGAAAAAGATCAGAGCGAGAAAGAAAGCACCCATCGCGATTAAAAACAGAACATTAGATAACTGATGCATAAACTACCCCCGTACAAAACCATTCTCACTCCATACGGGGAGAACATTGTACATGTCGATTCTAGCACAAAAGGCCACGTCTTCTGCAAAACCGATAGAAGACAGTTTTTTCGCATGGCCGCAGTTCTCTTCGATAAAACTGCGAATTGATCCTCCGGCCTCCCTGAACACTATCTTTGCAGCGCGACAGGCATCGTTAGCGCAATGCTCGAAATCTGAGACTATCGCCCCGGCCAGAAGAAAATCCTCAATCGAAAACTCGCCCCCCGAACCGGCACACTGGATCGCCACCTTCCCGGAGAACTCTCTCAATAGAGAGATTACACTGGAAAAATTCAAAAAAGAGGCTGCCACTATCGCCCTTGCCCTTCTAGACTTCAGGGCGGCTGTTGTTCCGTTACTTGTGGTCATTACGATCTCTCTCGTTGAGACCGTCTCTTCATCGTACTCGAAGGGCGAATTACCCAGATCGAAGCCCTCGATCTTCAGGCCTCCCCGCTCGCCTGCCAGTAGAAGATCGGGTTCACGCTCTCTCAAGGCGAAAGCCTCAGAGATCGTGGAAACTGGAAGAACCTTCTTTGCACCGTGAGCGAGAGCCGAAACAATCGTGCTCGTCGCCCTCAGGACATCGATAACCACTGCGAGATCGACATCTTCTTCAAGCTCAAGGGGAAGCGGATTGACATAAAGCTCCAAGCCTTTCACCACAATCACTCCGGTCGGACTATATGGCGCCAGTTATTTAGCTCTATGACCCGCCACTTATCTTCCTGAAACCTGACGCTGGAGACCGAGCAGTTGTCTATATGAAAGTTATAGTTGTTCTGAAGGGGCATTCCGAGAATATAACAGATAATGGACTTAATAAGGAGCGCATGAGAGACCACTATTACCGTTTGAAGCGGATAGTTTCTCTTCAGATAATTCATGAAACCGACCGACCGGCTCTGCAACTGACCTAGAGATTCAGTATTTGGGAGCTCTATCCAGGGCTCATTACGCCAGCGGTTTATCATATCGCCGTGCCTCTCGAAAGACTCGCTAATTTCCAGACCATTCCATATACCGATATTCGCTTCGCGAAGAAGCGGTGTCCTCACCGGTTCGAGCGAAAACTCCCTTGCGATAGCCGCTGCCGTCTCGCTCGCTCTTGAGAGATCACTCGAATATACCACCGAAGGGCCTTCGAGTATTCCGGAAAGATAA
>LVBU01000006.1 GCA_001603185.1 Thermotogales bacterium Thermo_02
GTGAAAGGAGGCAGGCGGCTTCCTCCCCACAGCTAAAGCAGGGGGTCTCCGCCGATTAATACGATGAAAACTTGGTTGTTCACCAGCGAAAGCGTAACGGAAGGCCATCCAGACAAAATGGCCGACCAGATTTCCGATGCCATTCTAGATTCTCTTTTGCTGCAGGATAGAGACTCAAGAGTAGCAGTGGAAACTCTTCTGGCGACCGGGGTGGCAGTGGTTGCCGGTGAGGTTAGCACGAAGGCTTATGTAGATATTCCCCGGGTTGTTCGTGATACTATACTCGACATAGGTTACAACAGGGCAAAGTACGGTTTCGATGGCGAGACTTGCGCTGTGCTTACGAGTATAGACGAACAGTCTCCAGATATAGCCCTGGGCGTTGATAAATCAGTAGAAGCAAAGGCAAACAATCTTGACAGGTATGACCTTATAGGCGCTGGTGATCAGGGCATGATGTTCGGTTATGCCACAGACGAAACTCCAGAAATGATGCCCCTGCCAATAGTTCTGGCACATAGACTGGCTTTAAGACTGACCGAAGTTAGAAAAGAAGGAATAGTATCGGGTTTCAGACCCGATGGCAAGACTCAGGTGACCGTCAAGTATCGAGATGAAGTTCCAGTTGGGGTTTCAGCCATAGTAGTGTCCACTCAACACGATCCCGATTTGTCCAGAGAAGAGATTGAGGACCTGGTCGTTAAGAATGTGATTTCTCCTGTGATTGATGACGCGCTTCTCCTTGAAGGCGTAGAGGTCTTCGTAAATCCAACGGGTCGTTTTGTGAAGGGCGGTCCTGCTGCAGATACAGGTCTTACTGGAAGGAAGATAATAGTAGATACATATGGAGGATGGATTCCACATGGCGGAGGAGCCTTCAGTGGAAAGGATCCGACGAAAGTCGATAGATCGGCGCACTATATGGCCAGATACGCCGCGAAAAACATAGTCGCCGCCGGACTAGCGAAAAGGGTTACACTTCAGCTTGCCTATGCGATAGGCGTAGCAAAGCCAGTCTCTTTCATGATCGACACCCACGGAACTGAAACCATAGACATCGAAACACTTGAAAAAGCAGTGCTGAAGGTATTTGACTTCAGACCGGGTGCGATTATTGACAGGTTAGATCTTAAGAGACCCATATACAAAAAAACAGCTGCTTATGGCCACTTTGGAAGAGTGGATATCGATTTGCCCTGGGAAAGAATCGATATGGTTGAGGAATTGAAGAAAGCAGTAGATTGATGATAGAATAATCAAGTAAATCCCAAAAGGAGGAGAAGTTCTAAGTGCCTAATAATGCATCGGCAAAGAAAAGAGTAAAGCAGACGGCCAAAAGAACCATGATAAACAAGGCTGTGAAGACGAAGTTTAGAAACGCCTCGAAGAGAATTTTCAAGGCCATTGAACAGGGAGAAGACGCCGCTTCCGTAACATCTATGCTGAGCGATGTTTATTCTACCCTGGATAAGGCAGCTAAAGTGGGGACTATTCATAAAAATACAGCTTCCCGCAAAAAGGCTAGACTTACGGCCAGAGTCAAGGCTTACGTAGAAGCCAAGCAGTAAGAGTCTTCAAGCAAAAAGGTGGCTTTAGCCACCTTTTTGTTTGTATTTCTACCGATTACTACTTGTCTTTGGGTTGCGCATCCTCGTGAGTCCCAGCGAGAACGTTCACTTCCGTTTCGGGATGGAAAACGTGCATCATGGTCATATCAAAAACGAGATCAATCTTCTCGCCGGCCGCAGCTCTGCTCTTGGGATCGACCTTGGCAACTATGTCATCACCATAAATGTTTGCATGGATAAGGGTTTCGCTACCGAGAGGTTCAACCACGTCGACGTTTCCCTTTACAGTGAACTCATCCTTGGGAGCCACGGCGTACATTTTGTCGTATATATCTTCAGGCCTCATACCAAATGTGATGTCCTTTCCCACCAGATCCTTCAATCTGGCTGCCTTGTCTTCGGGAACGAGAACTTTCATATCTTCCTTGATGACCCAGAGCCTTCCACCTTCAGACACGAGCTTGGCGTTTATAAAGTTCATGGCAGGGGTTCCGATGAATCCGGCGACAAACTTGTTCTTGGGTTCGAAGTAAACAGAGTATGGATCGCCGATCTGCTGGATGATTCCATCTTTCATGATTACTATCTTGTCGGCCATTGTCATTGCCTCTACCTGGTCGTGAGTGACGTATATAATCGTCGCCTGAAGATTCTGGTGGAGTCTCTTCAGTTCGGCTCTCATCTGAACTCTTAGCTTTGCATCAAGGTTTGAGAGAGGTTCATCGAAGAGGAAGACTTTTGGATTTCTGACAATCGCTCTTCCGACTGCAACTCTCTGCCTCTGACCACCCGATAGCTGTTTTGGCTTTCTATCAAGAAGCTGCTCTATACCCAGTATTCTCGCTGCCTCTTTCACTCTCTGTTCGATTTCCGGTTTCGGCGTCTTTCTAAGTTTCAGCCCAAATGCCATGTTTTCGTATACGGTCATATGGGGATAGAGAGCGTAATTCTGGAAGACCATAGCGATGTCTCTGTCTTTGGGTTCAACGTCATTTACGACTCTTCCACCTATCTTTATAGTCCCCTCTGTTATTTCTTCCAGACCGGCTATCATTCTTAATGTGGTGGTCTTACCACAACCGGAAGGGCCAAGAAGAACCACAAATTCCTTGTCTTCAACCTTTAGATTTGCATCCATAACCGCTTTGAACCCATTTGGATAAGTCTTTGCAATCTTGTCCAGTGTGACTTCTGCCATGATACACCTCCGTTATTCATCGTCAACTTGTACGATTAGATCTCTTATGGCAACATCCATAGCTTCATCGCCAGCATCCATGAGATAAAGATCGTGAACTCTTTCGAGGAATTTGTTGAGCAGCACGTACTTCTCATAGTCCATGAGCACGGCCTTTGGGAGTCCGTTTTTTGTTATAATTATATCGGCTCTCTCACAATCATCG
>LVBU01000097.1 GCA_001603185.1 Thermotogales bacterium Thermo_02
AGAACGATCTATGGCGATTATTGCCTTTCCGGTTTGATCAACCGTTCCTTGGTCGTTATTTGATAAAAAACTTCAAATTCTCTTTGATTTTCCCACCAGATCGCCATACATGTATTACCACTGAAATTGGTTATAATTTAGAAAGTGGAGTATATTGTCGCGAAATCCTTCTGAAAATACCGATCGAAAAATATAGAAAGCAAAGTGAGGTGAGAGAAATGATTGAAGGTAGAGAAATAGTTGCTGCCGGAAAGCTTAGCTACGGTATGGTCGGTGGCGGTGAAGGTTCTTTCATAGGTGATGTTCATAGAAAGGCCATAGCCTTTGACGGTCTTGCCAGCCTAGTAGCCGGTTGCTTCTCCATAGACTACGATGATACTCTGAGAACAGCGAAGAAACTTCACGTGTCCGACGACAGGGTCTACGAAAACTATGTCGATATGGCACGCGAAGAGGCTAAGCGTTCTGATTGTATAGACTTCGTCTCGATAGCCACACCGAACAACACTCACTTCCCGATCGCAAAGGAGTTCCTGAATGCGGGGATCAATGTTGTCTGCGAGAAGCCGCTGGCAATTGAAGAAGCAGAGGCCGCTGAGCTTTCAATGCTGGCAAAGGATAAGGGTCTTCTCTTCGCAGTTACATACACCTACTCTGGATATGCCATGGTAAAACACGCTCGTGAGATGATCAAAAGAGGCGACATAGGAGAGATAAGGGTTGTAATGGGTGAGTATGCGCAGGACTGGTTGGCCACAAAGCTTGAAGATACGGGAAATATGCAGGCCTCCTGGAGAACAGATCCCTCCCAGACCGGTAAGTCAAACTGTGTTGGAGATATTGGAAGTCATATCGAGAATACCGTCTCTTACATGACCGGACTGAAGATCGATTCGCTCTGTTCCAGTCTAGATTCATTTGTTACGGGTAGAAAGCTTGATGATAACGCCGAAATACTCGTCAGATTCGAAAACGGAGCCCGGGGTGTTTACTGGGCCTCCCAGGTCGCAGTCGGTCACGATAACGGCCTCAGGGTCAGGATTTTCGGGAGCAAGGGATCGATAGAATGGGAACAGGAGAATCCGAACTATCTCAAAGTCGCTTTTATCGGGGAGCCTGTTCAAGTACTCTCAAGGGGCGGAGGCTATATGTTGCCCTCTGCCGCCGGGGTCTCCAGAATACCGGCCGGACATCCGGAAGGCTATTATGAGGCCTTTGCAAACATATATAGAAACTTTGCCACGACGTTGATTAAGAGAAAGAATGGCGATGACACTTCCGATGCGGACTTCCCTACGGTCGAAGACGGGCTTTCCGGAGTAAGGTTTATCGCAAAGGCAGTAGAGAGCTCTCAAAAGGGAAGTATTTGGGTGAGTTTATAATCAGGAGGTTGGATAAGATTATGGGAAAGAGACCAGTTACGCTTTTTACAGGACAGTGGGCCGATCTGACTTTCGAGGAGATCTGTGAGAAGGCGAGCTCCTGGGGTTACGACGGGCTGGAAATAGCCTGCTGGGGAGACCATATGGACCTCGAAAGGGCCGCGAAAGACCAGGAGTACGTACAGGACAGAAAGCGAATTCTTCAGAAGTACGCTCTCAAGTGCTGGGCACTGGGAACTCATCTTCAGGGACAGTGCGTAGGCGATCTCTATGATCAGAGACTCGACGGGTTCGCGCCGGATTGTTGCAAAGGCGATCCAGACAAAATCAGAGCATGGGGTATAGAGCAGATGATGTATGCTTCCACCGCGGCAAAGAACATGGGCTGTTATACGGTCACCGGCTTCACAGGTTCTCCCGTCTGGAAGTTCTGGTATTCCTTCCCCCAGACAACCGAAGAAATGATAGAAAGGGCCTACAAAGAGATCGTTGATCTCTGGACTCCGATATTCGACAAGTTTGATGCAGAAGGTATAACTTTTGCTCTGGAAGTTCACCCTACGGAAATTGCCTTCGATTATTATACGGCGCAGAGGCTTCTGGAAGTTTTCGAATACAGAAAGACTCTCGGATTCAACTTTGATCCGAGTCATCTAATCTGGCAGGGAGTAAAGCCACACCTCTTCATACGAGATTTCAATGACAGAATATATCATGTTCATATGAAAGACGCCGCTGTCACTCTAGATGGAAAGGCAGGAATCCTGGGTTCCATGCTTGCGTTTGGCGATACTAGGCGTGGCTGGAATTTCAGATCCCTTGGGCACGGTCATGTTGATTTTGAAGAGATAATTAGAGAGTTGAATAATGCCGGTTACAACGGACCTCTTTCGGTAGAATGGGAAGACAGTGGTATGGAGAGAGAGTTTGGAGCTCGTGAAGCGGCAGAATTCGTCAAAAAGGTGGATTTCGAACCTTCAAGAATTGCCTTTGATGATGCCTTAAAGAGTTGAGGAGCGAAAATATGGGAGAAGTCCTGGTAAAGACCTCAGGAATCGCAAAGGAATTTTCCGGCGTCAGGGTTCTCGACGACATAAACATCGAAATCGAGCGTGGAGAGATCTTCGGAATCATAGGAGAAAACGGTGCGGGAAAATCGACTCTAGTGAAAATTTTGAGCGGAATTTACACACCGACTGAAGGCGGAGTTTCCTTTGAAGGAACCGATGTTTCGATAGGAGATCCAATCCAGGCAAAAGCGATAGGGATATCCATGATTCCCCAGGAATTTAACTTGATAAAAGAACTGAGCGTCTACGAGAATATCTTCCTTGGCAGTGAATTGACAGGAAAGGGCTTTTTGAACAAGAGAGAGATGAAGAGCAGGACGGTAAAGCTTCTTGAAGAACTCAGAACTTCTATTCATCCCGAAGAAAAAATCGAAAAACTCAGCGTCGCCCAGAAACAGATGGTCGAGATCGCCAAAGCTCTTGCCCACGACTCCAAACTGCTTATAATGGATGAACCGACAACTGTTCTGACCCAGAACGAGATAAGCATACTCTTCGATCTCATGAGAAGGCTTAAGGATCGCGGTGTCACGATAATATACATATCTCACAAACTCAAAGAAATCAGAGAAATCTGCGACAGGGTAATGGTCCTTAGAGACGGCTTGATAATAAGCATAAGCTCTACCGACGATGTCGATGAGCACGAGATGGCAAGAAAAATGGTGGGAAGAGAGCTGAGTCAGATCTTCCCCGAGAAGACCGTTCCTTCAGACGAGATCGTATTCCAGGTCGAGAACCTCTCTGTGAAGAACACACTCAATGGCATTTCCTTCGATCTTAGAAAGGGCGAGATACTCGGATTTGCCGGTCTGGTTGGCGCCGGAAGAACAGAGCTTGCAGAGGCGATAATTGGAATACGCAAGAAAGAGTCTTCCAGCACCGTTAGTGTGAAGGGCCGCAGGGTAGAGATAAGGTCGCCTATCGACGCCGTAAAAAACAAAATAGCCTATCTCTCTGAAGACAGACAGGGTAGCGGTATTATTACCGCTTTCGATCTGATAAACAACATTACGTTGATCTCGCTTCCTTCGTATTCGAGAATTCTTCTGGACAGAAAGCTCCAGAAGGAAAAGGCGCAGAAATACGTCGACGAATTCAATATCAGGGCCGCTTCGCTCAGGACCAGACTCGAATTCTTCAGTGGCGGAAATCAGCAGAAGGTTTCGCTTGCGAAAAGCCTTGATCCCGAGCCGGAAGTCTTCATCTTTGACGAACCTACCAGAGGAATCGACGTTAATGCAAAGAGAGAGATCTATCACTTCATAAATGAGCTCGTGAGAAAAGGGGTGTCCTGTATACTGATCTCATCGGAACTCGAAGAGATAATCGGAATGAGTAATAGAGTAGTCGTGATGAGAGAGGGGAAGGTAACTGGTATTCTCGAAGGAGAACATATAAACGAGGAAGAGATCATGTTCTATGCGACAGGACTCAAGGGGGTTGCTTGATATGGCTGCTGAGACAGCGAGAAGACGTTTCGAATACGAGAAGTACGGTCCTTTGATCGCACTGGCAGTGTTGTTTATAATATCGGCGATTGCCAGTCCATATTTTCTTCAGACTCAGAACATCCTCAATATTCTCAGGCAGGTCTCATACACTGGAATAATAGCCCTGGGTATGACTTTCGTCATAATCTCCGGGGGTATAGACCTTTCAGTCGGGTCGATGGTGGCGCTGATCGGTGGAGTCGTAATCTTTACTCTTAACTGGGCTCTTGGCTTTTTCGGTAGGGGAGGAGAGTTCTGGGCTATCTTTCTCGCTCTGATTGTCGGGGTACTGTTTGGTGCCGGCCTGGGTTCGCTTAACGGCCTCATGATAACGGCCGGCAAGATTGCTCCATTTATCGCCACGCTCGGTACAATGGCGATCTTCAGATCTATGGCACTGTATATTGGCAGCGCGGGCGTCTTCAGATCTCAGAGCAGTCTCTATCCAGAACTCGGTATGGGGAAATTACTGGAAATTCCGAATCCGGTGGTTGTCTTCATAGGTCTCGCGATCGTGTTCTCGGTAATACTGAACATGACAAGATACGGTCGCTATATCTGTGCCGTCGGTTCAAATCCAAAAGTCGCCAAGTATTCGGCAATAAAGGTGAATCTCACGAGATTCATTTCCTACGCCATTGTTGGAGGTACTGCAGGTCTATCGGCTGTCTTTCTCTCCTCAAGACTGAATTCGATAAGTTCTACGACTGGCGGTCTCAATTATGAGCTCGATGCTATCGCAGCCGTCATAATCGGTGGAACTCCTATGACTGGCGGAAGCGGCTCGATGTTCGGTACGGTAATCGGCGCTATAACTCTTGGAATCATAAACAACATGTTGAACATGCTCGGTGTATCTCCGTATTTACAGGGAACAGTGAAAGGACTAGTAATAATCGGTGCAGTTCTTATACAGCGAAAGAGGTCTCAGTAAAAACCCCGAGGGGGCCAAAAACAGGAGGTGTTTTTGTGAAAAAGGCATTAGTAATGGCGATTCTCGTAGTTTTCGTTCTTTCCGCATTCGTATTTGCCGCAGAAAAGATTAAGGTCGGTGTGGCAATTCCAAGTGCAGATCACGGCTGGACGGGCGGTATAGTATGGTGGGCACAGAAGGCGATCAAAGACTGGACGGCAAAGGATCCTGACGTTGAATTCTTCCTAGTTACCGCCGACTCACCCGCAAAACAGGTTGGCGACGTAGAGGATCTCATGGTTAAGGGAATCGACGCTCTCGTTATCCTTGCTCACGATTCCGCTCCTCTAACACCTGTGGTAGAAAAGGCTTACAACAGCAATATTCTTGTAGTCTCCGTTGATAGAGGCCTGACGAAGCCTGTAGAACACATATACGTCGCCGGCGACAATCCCGGTCTCGGTAGAGTCTCTGCGGAATGGATGGCAAAGGAACTGAATTATGAAGGCGACATAGTCGTCCTCGAAGGTATCCCCTGTGTAATAAACACAGAAAGAGTCGAAGCCTTCAACGAAGTAATGGCGAAGTATCCGAAAATCAGAATACTCGATTCTCAACCCGCATACTGGCAGACCGAGAAGGGTCTGGAGATCATGGAAAACTACCTTCAGAAGTACAGAAAGATCGACGCAGTATGGGCGCAGGACGACGATATTCTCAAGGGTGTTCTCCAGGCATACAGGGAATCCGGCAGAAACGATATAAAGATCATGCTTGGCGGAGCCGGTGCGAAGGAAATGATCAAGATGCTCATTGATGGTCATCCACTGGTTAAGGCAAATGTCACTTACCCACCTTCGATGATAGCCACAGGTATCTCTATGGCAGTCATGTCTCTCAGGGGCGAAGAGCTGAACGGATTCTATCAGCACCAGATACCCTCAAAGATCATACTCGCTGCCGAGCTCGTAACTCCGGAAAATGCTCTTGACTACTACGAACCGGACTCAATATTCTAATCTCTGAAAGTGCTATCTAAATAGCTAAATAACAGAAAAGGGACAGTCGTCAGGCTGTCCCTTTCGCAATTCCCCATTCGATTTGAAATAAAGCTAAATTGTCTCGAAGCCGGCGCCTACAGTATTCATGAGTTCGAAAAAGCCAGGGAATGAAACCGAGACGCACTCGGCGTTACTTACTTCGGTTACACCATCGGAAAAAAGCCCGGCCACGGCCAGAGACATCGCGACTCTGTGATCGTCATGGCTTTCCACTTTTCTACCATGAAGTTTCTTGCCACCGTGGATTATCATTCTATCCGGTCTATCCTCGATAGAAGCTCCCATTTTGGAAAGCTCTCTCTTCATGACTTCCACTCTGTCCGTCTCCTTGACCCTGATACTCTCGACACCCGTAAGTATAGTATCTCCTTGCGCAAAACAGGCGGCAACCGACAGTATGGGAAGAGCATCGGGTATATCTGAACAGTCAATCGAGATGCCCTTAAGTCTGTTCCCGCCTCTGGCTGTGAGGTAGTTACCATCTCCATTGAGGGTAACATCGCCTCCCATCTCTTTCATAATATCGACTATCACGGCATCGCCCTGACTACCGGAGATGTCCAGATCCTCGATTATCAGCTCAGAATCGGTAACTAATGCCGCAACTAGAGGAAAGGCGACCGACTCCCAATCGCTGGGAATAGTTGAATTCACAGTCTTATACTTCTGTGGACCGCGTACTTCAAAGAAGCTGTAATTGTTTCTGTCATAATCGATCTCGATACCGTGTTCGCTAATCCAGTCAACGGTCATCTGGAGATACGGTCTCTCTATCGCCTGTTCGACTTCAATTCTAGTGGTTCCCGAAAGTCTGGCTGAAGCCAGTAGCATACCCGATATGTATTGAGACATCTTACCGCCGAAGACTATCCTTCCCGGTTTCATCGGACCCTTAACAATCACGGGCGCCGCATCTACGTCGCTTCTTGTCGTAACCGCAAAAGCTCCCAGATCGCTTATCGCCCCAAGAAGCTGTTTTACCGGTCTTCTTCGTATCTGGTAGTCGCCCGTCAAAACGACATAATCGCTTAGAGTGCCTGAAATGGCTGTGACAAAGTAGAAAGTAGTACCCGAGTTCCCACAGTCTATGACATCTTCTGGTGTCTTCAGGCCTTCGGGATTTCCTTCGACCGTCCATAATCCCTTTTCAATTTTTATCTTTGCGCCGAGGGCCTTTGCGGCTCTCGTTGCGGATACACAGTCCTCGCTTGGCAATGGATTGCGGATCATCGAGACTCCATCGGCCATCATCGAGATCAAGACCGCCCTTATTGTGTGGCTCTTCGAACCTGGTACGGACAGTCTGCCCGAGAGATTTCGTCTGGAAGATAGGGCTATCATGTTCTACTCCTCCTTAGTCTCAGTAGGTTTTCGAGCGAAAAGCTTTCTGATACCTGTCTTCACAAACCCAAAATTCGATAGCAGAGATATCAGTATGAACGCGACAAGAACAATACTGATCGGTCTGGAAAACATGGAAATGATCAGGTTATCGCCGGCTGAGGCCAGAGATACGGCCCGTCTGAAATTCGCGTCCATCAGAGAGCCTAAAACTATACCCAATACCATGGGCGCCACGGCATATCCTTTTCGCCTCATTATGAAGCCGAGGAAGCCGAATATCGCCATGATTAATACATCGAAAACACTAGAGTTTATCGCATAGGCTCCAATCATACAGAGCACGGCAACTACTGGCAACAGTATCTTCTTTGGAATCAATACCATTCGGGCCATCAGAGGCGCTACTCCGACGCCCAGAAGCAAAATCGCCAGAGAGCCTATGATACCGGCCGCGATAATTATGTAGAAGAGTTCCGGGGTCTGAGTGAAGAGAAGCGGACCCGGCCTGAGACCGTGAACGTACATCGCGGAAAGCAAGACGGCGGTAACCGCATCACCCGGAACCGCAAGTGTAAGCATCGGTATTAGAGCTCCTCCGATACAGGCGTTGTTAGCCGACTCGCTCGCGACTATTCCCTCTACGGCTCCCTCGCCAAAAGGCACTTCCGGCTTTCTGACAGTCTTTTTGGCCTGGTCATATGCGATTAAAGATGCAACCGGACCTCCCGTACCTGGAAGAGCTCCGATAACGGTGCCGATTATCGCGGACTGTATCGAAAGTGGTAGATATCTGAGGAGTCTTCTTAGACTGACCTTCTCCCTCCCGAGTTTGCCCGCTATTGGAGCAAGCGATCTCTGTCCGATCTGGATAAGAATCTCCGAAAACCCGAAAAGTCCAATCAGAGCAGCTATAAGAGAGATGCCCGCATACAATCTCAGTGAGCCAAAAGTGAAGCGCGGAGTGCCCATAATTGGATCGACTCCAATAAGACTTATCATGACGCCAAAGGCCGCGCTCAGAAGACCCTTAAGGAAGTTCTTTGAAGTCAGGGACCCTACAGTTGTAAGGCCGAACAATGCGAGCAGAAAGTAGTCCATCGGAGAGAACTGCAAGGCGATCTTTGTAACCGGTCTCGCGACCAGAGCAAGCATTATCAGACCGAAAAGAGTTCCTATGAAGGAGTAAAACGTCGCGATCCACAGGGCCTTTCTCGCCTGTCCCTTCATTGTCATGGGAAAACCGTCAAGGGTCGTCGCTACTGATGCCGGAGCACCGGGAATGTTTATCAGTATGGCCGAAATCGCTCCAGAAAAGACTCCGACAACATAAACTCCCATCATTAGAGCCATGGCGTCTTTCACAGCCCATGTGAAAGTTACCGAAACGAGTATCGCGGTAGCCATCGTTACCGAAAGTCCGGGCATCGCTCCTACGACAAGACCTGCAAAGGCACCGACCATAACGAGAAAAATGAACCTTAAATCCATAGCCATAAGTATTTGCTCAAACATTCCGCATCACTCTCTCAAGGAAGATAGACACTCAGGAGAACGCCGAAGGCATAGTAAAGGCTAAGGATTGTCCCTACCGAGATCGTTCCTACAAGCCACCAGCGTTTCTCGCCGAGAATTAGAAGCATAAGGGCCAGATAAGGGATCGAAACTGCTATAAACCCTAGCAGGGGAAGAAGCCAGACGTAAACGATCGTGAGCCCCATGACAAGCAGAATTCTCAACCAATCAACTCTGTCGAAACTCCCCGTCTTCGCGTCTCTCTTCCTCAACCCCTGAATTATTAGCGATACTGAGAGCACCAGGATTATGGCTCCCACGATTATCGGGAAGAGTCCGGGAGCGAGCGCCCAGGAACGATATGGGTTCATACCGGAAGCGATCGTGATTATGAATATCGAGATACCGGCAAAGACAATCCCTTCGACAATCTGTGAGTTAAACCCCGCATTCTGTCTTCGTCTCATTGGAAACCCTCCTAAAGGGATGCGGGCTTGGGGCCCGCTACCCAATAGATCATAAATTAAAACCTTTAGAACCTTTCAATTCCAAAGCTGGCAGGACTCTTAGGGGCAACGCCCGCATCGTAAAGCAACCAGGTTACTATAGACGTCCAGCGATTCCAGTAGTCGATAACTTCCTGACCCTTTACATCGTGCATCCTGTTGTAGAAACTCGATTCCGTGAATTCGATCCAGCCGGCCTCGGCTACAGCCTTCTCTGCTGCAGATAGCAGGACATGCTGTGCCTCCAGGGGAGTTCCCTTCTTTACAAGCAGACAGTTCGGGAATGTAAGAGGGAGATAACGGGACATTTCGGGAATCGCATCGACTATCGGAGGAACATCGGGAATGGCTGCCGATCTCTCATCCTTGGTGTACACTGCCAGTGCCCGGAGATCGCCCGTTTTCAGGTAATCAAGAACGGTCCCGATATTTCCAAAAGTGAAATCTACCTGTCCGCTAATCGTCGCTAGCATGGCGGGACTTCCACCACCGAAAGGTGTCATCGACACTTTGAGGCCTACTTCTTCAAGAAGCAGTCCCTGAATGTGACCGCTAGCACCCGGTCCGGAATAGGACATCTTTATCTTGCCCGGATTCGCCTTTATTGCAGCGACCAGGTCGTCCATGGTCTTGTAAGGAGAGTTGCCGGGAACGACGACTACTTTGGTATCCTCGACCATCATCATGAGTCCTTCAAAGTCGTTGAAGCTCAGCTTGCTCGAATCCATTACCCTGAAGACACCAGGGGTTTCAGCTGACAGAAGGACCGTGTAACCGTCGGCAGGCTTGGAAAAGACGAAGTCCGTTCCAATAGCACCCGAAGCGCCAGCCTGATTCAGCACAATCACAGGAACTCCAAGGTGTTGCTCGAAGTACGGAGCAAAGGCTCTCCCCACCCTATCGGTTATTCCTCCGGCAGCCCATGGAATAACCAGAGTGACGGCTCTCGTTGGAAAGGCCGCCCATACTGAAGCCGCAATTGCCAGAAATAGAATGAACAAAAGAACTTTCTTCATTACCACTCAC
>LVBU01000613.1 GCA_001603185.1 Thermotogales bacterium Thermo_02
GCCCTAATATCATCTAGAACATAATCGAAATCGCGTGAGAGAAGCCTCCCGATGTTGATGACCATATCAAGCTCTACAGCACCGTCATCAATGGCTCTCAGAGATTCCAGAACCTTGATTTCGGTAAGGTTCGAACCATGAGGAAAACCGACGACCGTTGTGACCATGACTTTTGAATTCTTTAGAATCTCCCTGGCAAGAGACACATCGCAAGGTCTTACACAGACAGAAGCCGTACAGTATTCCCGGGCAAGCTCACAGCCCTCAACGACATCGGAAGTTGTCAGCTCGGGTTTTAGAAGAGAGTGATCTATCATTTCGGCAATACTGCTTGCTGTTATCATTCTTTCACCTCGATTGAAATCGTTATACTAGATTATAGTACTCACAGGCGAGAACAAGTTTACCAGGGCAGGGCAACAAGTGATACCGGATAGTTGAGAACTGCTATGAGCGTAGCCCTTCCTTCATCTATAGCGTAACGGTAAAGACCATCGCCAAAGTTAGAGGTGAAGTATATAGTCTCCCCGATAACCACCATGCCGGTTATGTTTCCGGGGAGGTCTTTGGCGACCATTACAGGCTCCTCGCCTTCGCCAAATCTGTAAATACTGTCGCTGGAGGCTACATAAAACTGGATATATCCCCTGTCAAAGTACATGGCGCCAAGCTTTCCGACGGGAAGTCTCGCAAACGGAGTTATCGTTCCCTCCTTCAATGAGTATTTCAGCATATTGCCTTCGCCGTCATTCAATAGCACGAAAGTGTTTTCGTTAATGAAGACCCCTCCGGCATCCTGCAACCTGTTATCCGGTTCGTGCAGCATTCCGTACTCCCACAGAACTTTTCCACTCATATCAAAGAAAGTAACCGTGTCCTTTTCGCTAGATATTCTGGCCATCATTCCAAAGCCTACTACCTGCGCGTGACTCACTTTGAGAGGCTCCGACAAGACTTTTTCCCCTTCAAACGAATATACAGAACTCGAGTCGTAAAGCCTTCCCTGCCATACAGAAAGTTTTGAATACTCCGTTCTTGAAAAAAGCTCCACAGTATCCTGCGTTATTCTGAATATTCCGTCTTTTGCTCCCGCGTAGAATACTATACCCTTTTCTTCATGGATAAGAGCACCTAGAAAGCAAACTGCCAATAAGAAAGTCAATAGAAGCGAAACCCTTATCTCAACTTATGCACTTCGAGTTAACGAAGCGAGGAAGAAGGAAATGGATAGAAGAATCG
>LVBU01000098.1 GCA_001603185.1 Thermotogales bacterium Thermo_02
ATACTGTATGGATAGATAATACTATACCCGAGATTCTGTCAGTATCGAATCTGATAGGTGAAGTGCCGCTTATCTTGTCGAACAAGGCGGTGGGACTCCTGGTCTCTCTTGGAATAGAATCGGACGGGAAGATTGAAGAGAGTACTCTCGAACTCACAAGTGACCCCTGGGACAAGAGAGGTTTTCAGTCTTACAAGAAACACAGCCTCTTTGACGGTCTTCACGGCGGCTTCTATTCCATTCACCTGAACACTCTGAAAGAACTGCCCGGAGTAAACTACTATCACGGTACTCTCGCAAAAACCGTCGCTGTCGAGAAGCGCTACATAAGCTATCTGAGAGACAAGAGGGTCATATGGCTCTACAATACTTTCGGGGCTCCGCTCATAGCTATTGGCGGTCTACTTGATTTCCAGACACAGGAAAGTCCTTATATGGCAGAAGTAAAGAGGTTCATGAAGAACCTCATTGGTTTTATGCAAAGTCCGGAAGTGTCTGAAAAATACTGGCCGGCAGTAGAGAAGGGATTCGTACAGAAAGTGAGCATGAGAAAACCTAATAACGTAGGCCTGAAAACGGTTACACGCTGGCCTGAATCGTCTATCTGCCTCACAGACCCCGGAGATTATCTGAGCACGTCGGGCAGCAGATTACTTGCAAACCTTTCAAAAAGTGGAATCGAAGAGGTCTGGGTCCATCCCTTCAGAATTCTGAAATCTCTTAGCTTATCGATCGACGGCATACCTTTCAAAGAGTGTCTGAAGAGCGCTGACGTATCTCCAGACAGAGTAACCTACGCTCTGGAAAACGGTACGTTAACTGTCTTCGCGTCCCTTGCAAAGCCCTATTTATTTATACAGTACGATTCAATAGATGATGAGGCGCATGAAATCGCCGTTGACTTTAGATCGGATATGCGCATCATGTGGCCGATGGACGTTGATTTCAACGGAAGAAAGATTCACTGGTCCGGTCAAAGGTACTGGTATTGCGAGACCGCTGACGGCGATATTCGCACTGCAATACTCTCTTCGCAGAGTGTTGTCTCTGAAGTAGTAACCGAGGAAGACAGTGTTGCAGGCCTTTTGAGAAGTCGATTCCGCGGCAGGGGAGTCTTTGCTGTAGTCTCGAGTGTTTTCGGCGAAGAGTTTCCACACGAAATCGACTTGCAGGACGAAATCGAAGTGGCAAACTCCTTCTACGAAGAGTATCTCAAACTGGGAAGAGTCTTCACGAGCGATCCGAAGCTAGACATCGCCCTGGATCTCTCAAGAATCGGGGCGATCAAGTTTCGTGCAACGACTCCCGGTATCGGAACGGGATTGATGGCCGGGTACGCTTCCAGTAGACCCGGCTGGTTCAGCTCAAGGCCCGGGTATGCCTGGTACTTTGGACGGGACAGTGAGTGGTGTTCGCTCGCGTTACTCGATATCGGCGATTTTGGGACGGTTCGCGAAAACCTGCAGCTCTTGATGAGATATCAAAGAACAGATGGGAAGATACTCCACGAGTTGACAACGAGCGGTATCGTTCACTACGACGCAGCCGATTCCACCCCTCTGTTTCTCTACGTTATGTATAGGTATGCGATGCACTCGGGTGATCTCAAATTCGTGAAAGACAACTGGCAGAGTATAGTGCTTGCAATCGAATACTGCGCCGTTACGGACAGAAACGGGGACGGTCTCATAGAGAACACGATTGAAGGGCATGGCTGGATAGAAGGGGGAAAGCTTTACGGAGCGAGTGCGTCCTTTTATCTAAACTGTCTGTGGCTTGCGGCACTGAGGGGAGTCAAAGAACTCTGCAGGATTTCCGGAGACTCGTCTCTGGCAAAGCAAGTCACCCTTCTCGAAGAGAGGGCAGTTGAGGGAATGGAGTTGCTTTATGACCGTACCATCGGTTATGTTCTTGGAGTCGATCGAGATCAGAAACAGATGAGATTCAAAACGATTATGTCTTCTATGGGAGCTATCTTCGACTGCGTCCCGAAAGACAGAATCGCCCAGCAGATTCTGGAATTCGCTTCCGACGATTTCTCCACTGACTGGGGAGTCAGAATAATCGGCAAGAGTTCGGGGCTCTTCAACCCAAAGGGCTACCACGAAGGCAGCGTATGGCCGCTATTCACTGGATGGGCAGCACTAGCTCAGTTTGCGCTTGGAGCAGATCTCGATGCCTTCAATCACACTCTCTCCAGCCTGTACACTTTTCGCGACTTCTCCGGCGGTTATATTCCCGAGGTCTTGAATGGAGAGAGCTACGATCAGTCGGGTATATGCCCTCACCAGGCCTGGTCTGAGACTATGGGCTTTCAGCCTTTCTATGAAGGGGTTATTGGCTTCCGGCCAGATTTGCTAAACAGTAGATTAAAGCTTAGTCCGTCTATACCGTTGAACCTCGAAAACCTCACTATCCCGGCTCTGAGAGTTGGCAATGGCTCAATAGGAATATCTTACAGACGAAAGATATCGCGAGTCGAAAGACTGGATACAAACCAGACGTACTCGCTAATAGTTGAAAACAGCACAGAGATAGAATTTTCGCCATTTGTTCCGCTGTATGCAGAAAACGTACAGATAAGTGTAAATGGAACAAAGACAGCCTTCACGGAAGAACGGGGTATTACTTCAAAAAGGTTGATACTGAATAAGAGCCTTGTGGGAGAGAAATTCGAGATCGAAGTGCTGTATCAGTCAGATTTTCTCCTGACTCCCGTCGAACCAGCCCCTGAAAAGCACAGCAAGAGCAAGCAGCCAAGGATTATCTCTCTTGAACACGAAAACAGTCTGTGGAAGTTGACATTGAGGATTCCTCCGGGACGTTCAGAAGTCCCGATAATGTTCTCCGAAAGACTGAGAGTCTCAAATGCACTGCTACAAGGCGATAGAATGGAAATTGATTCAGATAATCCATCCGATTACAGCACGGTTCAAGTTATCTTCTCGGTCCTGGATTGATAAGAGAGCCCTGAAGAGAGATTTAGGCTGTATTCAAATTCAACGGCTCAAGAAGTAATCCGATATCCCAGACACGAGAGCCTCTACAAGCTTTTCTCGGTAGTCCTGCGAGGCCAGCAAGACATCTTCTTCTGGGTTTGACATAAAACCCGCCTCAAAGATTAAAACGGGGACCTTAGACCAGTTGAAGCCAGTCATATCACTTCGCTGCCTTATACCCAGAGAAGAGATTCCGGAGATATTCAGCAGGCTCGCCATGATCTTCTCGGCTGCACGCCTGCTCTCGCTGTAAATTGGAGCGGTGTGTATGGAATCGGGAGACGGTATCAATAGCATGAAACCCTTCACTTCGCTGTTCGCACTGTAATCGGCGTGAATTCTTATCGCCAGATCGGCATTGGCTTCATTTGCTATCTTTGCTCTCTCGATATTGCTGATATTGATATCGTGTCTTTCGCGAGTCATAATCACATCGAAGCCTTCCTGGACCAGGCGATCTCTCAAGAGGAAGGAGAATTCGAGTGTAAATACATACTCGGGTATTCCGGTCTTAACTCCCCTGGTTCCCGTAGAGACTCTGGCCTTCGTCTCTGTAGAACCGGGGGCTATCTGCTCGTGGGTGGGATCGCCCTTTTCCTGATGGCCTGGATCGATACAGATCGTGAAGCCAAAAACCAGAGAAGAGAATAGAAGAAACACCGCAAGGAGAAAAGCAATCGATCTACGGAGCAAATTTGACCCCTCCTCCTGTTTCAGTTTCTTCAATTATACATTCTCGGGACTTCACAGACAAATCGCGTTTGATCAACCAGCGACAACATTCAGAATAACATAAAGTAGATAGACTCCGAGCAAAAGCAAACCAGAGGCTTTGCCTATGCTCTTCTTGCGAAGTGCCAGAAGTGGAAGCAGTATTGCGACTCCTACAGCGAATACTACATCCAGCGAGACAGACCGGTCGGCCCTTATGCTGGTAACTGTAGAAGCGATGCCCAGTATGAAAAGTAGGTTTATAGTATTCGAACCGATAATATTCCCAATAGCCAGATCGTTACGGCTCTTCTTGCCTGCCATTATAGAGGTAACTAGTTCCGGAAGAGACGTCCCAAAAGCAACAATGGTAGCTCCAACAAGCATGTCGCTCACACCGAAGGATCTGGCAATTGCAGAACCGGAGTTGACCACGAGGTCACCTCCAAAGACAACGGCGACAGTTCCGCCGATTGTCGCAACCCAGGCAAGCTTCTGATTTCTTTCAAAGCGTTCGACTTGCTTCTTGCTCTCGATATCCACTACTTCCGCCAGCTTTCGATCTCTACCGGCCATGGTGAAGATGTACATCATGAACACCGTGAAAAAGGCAAGCAGTACTATCCCATCGCTTCTGTCCAGAGAGGAGTTATTACCCAGCAACATCGCCCCGGCGGCGATGGAGATAATAATTACGAACGGTATCTCGTAGTTCATAGTGGACTTTGCTATCCTGAAGTTTCCGGCGATCGCCGTAAATCCTAGTATGAGCGCGATATTGGCTACGTTCGAACCGAGCACATTACCGATAGCTATACCCGAGCCTCTCAGTGCGGCCTGCAGACTTACCGCTAGCTCGGGCGCACTTGTCCCGAAGGCCACAATAGTAAGCCCGATGAAGAGCTCGGACAAGCCAAACCTCTTTGCAATAGCTACGGAACCTTCGATGAGGTAATCGGCACCCTTTATGAGCAGAACGAAACCGACCGCAAGAAACAATAGATTTGGTAACATTTAAATACCTCCAGAGAAAGGCGGCCCGGAGCCGCCTCAGTCTGGTACAAATTATATTCCGAATTCTCAGAGTTTACTTTCCTATTTTATTACGTCGAGCTCCTTGCCAATCAACTCGAACTTAGAGATCGCATAATCGAGATCTTTTCTTGAGTGAG
>LVBU01000099.1 GCA_001603185.1 Thermotogales bacterium Thermo_02
AGAGTCGCCTACGGCTCTCTTTTTTATTTTTTCACCTGTATAACCGCGGGGATATGGCTCGCGGGTCTCTACCGGCAACCGTAAATTGCCTGACTATGGGTGAGTCTTGAGCATTTTGACCCCACAGACTCACCTTCTGTGGGGTCAATCTATTTCGGAGGTTCTTATGGTGAAAGTTGCTGTGGTTATGGGAAGTAAGTCAGATGCTACCTTAGTAAAGAGATGCACCGGAACTCTTGAAAGGCTTTCGATTCCTTATGAAATTAGAATTATGTCTGCACACAGGACTCCTTCGATCGTTATGGATTACGCCTCTTCTGCCAGAAACAGGGGAGTTGAAGTGATAATTGCCGCCGCGGGGAAAGCGGCTCATCTTGCCGGAGTGATTTCCGCCTGCACTTCTCTTCCTGTAATCGGGCTTCCAGTGAAGTCTTCTACCCTTGACGGTCTGGACTCTCTGCTATCAACAGTTCAGATGCCACGCGGAATTCCAGTTGCCACAGTCGCGATCGATGGCGCCGAGAACGCTGCTCTGCTTGCGGCTAGAATCCTTTCAATAGGCGATTGCAGAGTGAGAAAAGAACTTGAAGCATATGCGGTGGGTATGAAAGAAGAAGTTATCAAAGACGATAGAGATCTAATTTCGAATGTCGAGGGAGGAATTTGAGTTGAATGTTAAGGAATTGCTTTATGAAGGTAAGGCGAAGAAGGTCTTCATAACTGAGCAGAAAGACAGATATCTCATAAGATACAAAGACGATGCAACGGCTTTCAACGGAGAAAAGAAGGGGACCATCGATGGTAAGGGAGCAATAAACAACACAATGTCTGCTTACTTTTTCCAGCTTCTTGAGAGTCGGGGAATAGAAAGTCACTTTGTTGAACAGGTAAGTCCCACCGAGATGATTGTGAAGAGAGTAGAGATAATACCACTTGAGGTTATAGTACGTAATATTGCTGCCGGATCGCTCTCAAAGAGATTGGGAGTAGCTGAAGGCACATCGTTGAAACTTCCAGTTGTGGAGTTCTCTTACAAAAGTGACGAACTCGGCGATCCTTTGATAAACGACGATCACATTCTCGCGCTTGGTCTGGCGAGTGAAGAGGAAATCACAATATTGAAGAAGAAGGCTCTACAGATCAATGAGATATTAAGCGAATATCTTGAACAATCGGGAATCACACTTGTGGACTTCAAGCTGGAATTTGGAAAGCTGGATAACGGGGATATTCTTCTTTCCGATGAGATTAGTCCGGATACTTGCCGTTTCTGGGACAGCACTACTAAAGAGAGAATGGACAAAGACCGCTTCAGGAGAGATCTGGGAAACATCGAGGAAGGTTACAAAAAAGCACTTGAAAGAGTCCTCGGGGGCGAAAGATGAAGGCAAAGGTTTTTGTCACTTTGAAAAAGGGAATTGCAGATCCGCAGGGTTTTGCCGTAAGAAATGCTCTTGATTCTATGGGCTTCTTCGGGGTCAAAGAAGTCCGTATCGGAAAGCTAATTGAGCTGGAAACGAGAGATGGAATCGAGATCACCGCCGAAACAGTTGAAGAAATGTGTAGAAGTCTATTTGCAAATACTATTATGGAAGATTTCAGCTTTCAGTTTCAGGGTGAAGAGAAATGAAAACGGCCATAATAGTCTTTCCTGGATCAAATTGTGATCTGGACGCCTTCAACGCGATTCTACAGTGTGGTGGAGAGGCAGAGTACGTGTGGCATATGGAGAGAGAACTAGAAGGATTTGATGCTGTGATTCTTCCCGGGGGCTTTTCCTACGGAGACTACCTAAGATGCGGAGCTATAGCCAGATTCTCGCCGATAATGGAGGCGGTGAAGAAATTTGCCGATAGTGGCCGTCCTGTACTGGGTATCTGTAATGGCTTTCAAATCCTCACTGAAGCTGGGCTTCTTCCAGGCACTTTACTAAGAAACAAAAACCTCAAGTTTATCTGCAAAGGCACCTTCCTGAAAGTCGAATCGACCTGTACTCCATTCACATCGATGATAGAGAAAGGAAGAATCCTGAAGATACCAGTAGCTCATGGAGATGGAAACTATTTCGTCGACAACAGTACTCTGAAAGACTTAGAGGAGAACAATCAGATAGTTTTCAGATACTCTTCTCCAAACGGAGATACAAGTTCTCTCTTCAACCCGAATGGTTCAATTTCGAACATTGCAGGGGTCTCTAACCTTCGAGGAAATGTTCTGGGAATGATGCCGCATCCCGAAAGAGTCGTGAATGTTCTCACGGGAGGAACCGACGGATCGTTCATCTTTAGATCCCTTTTCTCTATGCTAGAAGGAGTGATCGCCAGTGAAGCCGTCAACTCTTGATCACTTCCTCGTAGGTCTTTCTCAACAGGAGTACGATCTCATCTGCAATAGACTTGAAAGAGAGCCAAACTGGCTTGAGTTAAGTATGTTTGGCGTGATGTGGTCCGAACACTGCAGTTACAAAAATTCCAGGAGACTCTTGAAGACCCTTCCTGTTACAGGCACTCACATTCTTCAAGGTCCGGGTGAAAACGCCGGTGTCGTCGACATCGGAGAGGGCCTGGCCGTAGTAATGAAAGTTGAGAGTCACAACCATCCGTCGGCCGTTGAACCCTATCAGGGAGCAGCGACAGGTGTTGGTGGAATAATCAGAGATATATTCACAATGGGAGCCAGGCCTGTCGCTCTCCTTAACTCACTTAGATTCGGCGAGCTCGACAACTCAAGGACACGTTATCTATTCGAGAACGTTGTGAAGGGCATCGGGGATTATGGAAATTGTATGGGAATACCCACAGTAGGGGGAGAGGTGTATTTTGACGGGCACTATCGGGGAAACCCTCTCGTCAACGCCATGTGCGCAGGTGTTATGAGACATGAAGACATAAAGTATGCAAGAGCTAGCGGTTCGGGAAACCCGGTGATGCTTGTCGGGGCAGCTACAGGACGGGACGGAATGGGGGGAGCTGCCTTTGCATCTGTGGAGCTAACCAGAGAGTCTCAAGAACGAAAGTCAGCAGTTCAAGTCGGTGATCCATTCATGGAGAAGCTTCTCTTGGAGGCCTGTCTTGAACTTTTCAAAACCGATGCCGTTGTGGCAATTCAGGACCTTGGAGCCGCGGGATTGACCTCTTCCTGTTGTGAGATGGCAAGTCGTGGGAACAGTGGAATTGCTATCGATGTTCTGAAAGTACCGAGAAGAGAAGAGAACATGACGGCAGTAGAAGTGATGCTTTCCGAGTCCCAGGAGAGGATGCTGGTCGTTGTCGGTAGAGGCAGAGAGAAAGAGGTAAGTAAGATATTCGATAAATGGGGTCTTCACGGCACTGTGATAGGAGAGGTCACTGATGATTGCCTACTAACAATTCTTGAAGGTTCGCAAGTGGTCGCCAAACTGCCGGCAAGATTGCTGGCAGATGAAGCTCCGATGTTCACGAGAAGCTCTAGAAAACCAGAGTACATAGAAGAAAAGACAGTCTTTGAGATGGTGGAAGTAGCAGGGGGTGACATGAACTCTTTGCTTGCCCGGCTCCTTCAAAGGCCATCCATCGCCAGTAAGGAATGGGTTTACGAGCAATATGATTACATGGTAAGGACCGGTACCGTAACAGGCCCGGGGAGCGATGCGGCCGTCATCGGCTTGAGGGAAGCAAAAAAGGCTATAGCTTTCACTATAGATGGAAACAGTTCTTACTGTTATCTAGATCCCTTCAAAGGCTCGGCTATAGCCGTCGCGGAGGCCGCTAGAAATCTCGTCTGTTCAGGCGCGAAACCATTGGCAATTACCGACGGCCTGAATTTTGGAAGTCCCGAGAGAGAAGAGATCTTCTGGCAGTTCGAAGAATCCATAGCTGGTATAGCTGAAGCTTGCAGAGTTCTTGAGACACCTGTTATAAGCGGAAATGTCTCTTTCTACAATGAAACTGAGGAAGGGGCGATATTTCCCACTCCGATAATTGGAATGCTAGGTTTGATAGAAGACGTTTCCAAGACGGTTAGAAGTCATTTCAAGAATGAGGGAGATGTAATAGTTCTCCTTGGTGAGAACACGGTGGAACTCGGAGGAAGTGAATACCTTAAAATGATGGCCGGTGATACCCTTGGAAAGTGTCCTAATATCGACCTGGAAAGGGAAAGGCTCCTTCACACACTCTGCCTTGAAGCAATTAACGAGAGACTCCTTACATCCGCACATGACTGTAGTGAGGGGGGACTGGCAATTGCTCTGGCCGAATGCTGTTTCTTTGAAGGTATTGGCGCCGATATAACACTTAGAGATACTCTCAGAGCAGACGCTCTCCTTTTTGGAGAGGCTCAATCGCGAATAGTAGTCTCTCTCGACAACTCCAAGCTTACGCGCCTTGAAGAGCTCTCCGACAATCTGGACTTTCCGATCGAAATTATTGGAAGAGTAGGTGGAGATTCATTGAAGATAAGAATTGGCGGAAACGAAGTCATATCTTCTCCCGTGAGGGAAATGGAAAAACACTGGCGGGAGGCAGTAAAATGCGCAGTCGAATACTGAAGGACCATCTGAAAGAAGAGTGTGGAGTCTTTGGAATCATGTCAGCAGAAGCGAGGGTCTCAACCCTTACATACTACGGGCTCTTCGCTCTTCAGCACCGGGGACAGGAAAGCGCCGGAATCGCCGTTTCGGACGGAAGAGAGATCTTCCTCCACAAGGCTATGGGATTGGTAGGAGAGGTCTTTGACGATGCTACCCTGAAACGGCTTGGGGGAGAAATCGCTTGCGGCCACGTCCGTTACTCTACATCTGGCGACAGTAATGTAATCAACGCACAGCCTTTAGTATTCAAAACCAGATACGGAACAATTGCTCTCTGCCACAATGGGAATCTCGCTAACTCAATCTTTCTGAGGAATGACCTGAAGGAACACGGAGCTATCTTCCAGACAACGGTAGATACGGAAGTAATTGCCGCAATGCTCGCCAGAGGCAACGGGGAGGATCTAGTCACAACCATTAGAGAAGTCTCCAGAGAGTTGAAGGGAGCTTACGCTTTGATAATTATGACAAGCGACAAATTGATAGGTATCAGGGATCCTTACGGGATAAGGCCTCTATGCATAGGAAAAATTGGAGATGATTTCATGCTGTCTTCTGAAAGCTGCGCCTTCGAGACTGTCGGCGGAACTCTTATCAGAGACGTCTATCCCGGTGAGATAGTGGAAATCGACAGGTCGGGAATAACAAGTCATCTTCCTTACGGAAAGAGAGAGGAGAGACTCTGTATCTTCGAGTTCATATACTTTGGAAGGCCTGACAGCATTATGAAGGATCAGAGTCTGTATATGAGCCGCAAGACGGCAGGAAAGATACTGTTCAGGGAGTTTCCCGCGAGTGCGGACTTCGTTTGCTCTGTACCCGACTCAGGTACACCTTCAGCCATCGGTTTTTCGGAAGCTTCGGGAATACCCTTTCTTGAAGGACTTGTGAAAAACAGATACGTTGGACGGACTTTCATAAAACCAAGCCAAAATCAAAGGGAGATTGGCGTTTCCTTGAAGCTGAATGTTCTTGAAGAAGTCGTCAGGGGAAGATCGATAGTTCTGGTAGATGATTCGATTGTCCGCGGAACTACTGTGAAGAGACTGATCTCGAGATTGAGAGTCGCCGGCGCAAAGGAAATTCATCTGCGCATAAGCGCTCCTCCCGTCGTGTGGCCATGCTATTTTGGTATCGATACACCCTCCAGAGAAGAACTTCTTGGGGCACGTTACTCGACAGATGAAATAGGAAAGCTCGTTGACGCCGATTCTATAGGATATCTGAGTCTTGAAGGACTCGTCGAAGCCACAGGTCGTTCGGGCTTCTGTACTGGCTGTCTTTCCGGTGAGTATCCAGTTGACGTGGATGAGATCAACGGGAAGCTCGCTCTCGAAGGGAGGGCGATGAGATGAGCGATTACAGAAGCGCGGGTGTCGATATAGACGCCGGCGACAGAGCGGTAGAATTAATGAAGAGACACATAGAAGGAACGAGAAACGCAGGTGTAATAGGTGAAATCGGAGCATTCGGCGGCCTCTTCAAGCTTAATCTAAAAGGAATGAAAGAACCCGTACTGGTTTCAGGGACTGACGGTGTTGGTACAAAGTTGAAGCTGGCCTTCGCTATGGACATTCACGATACAGTAGGTATAGACTGTGTTGCCATGTGCGTGAACGATGTCATATCAATGGGAGCAACGCCTCTATTCTTCCTGGACTATATAGCTATTGATAAACTTGATCCCTACAAAGTTGAGAAGATCGTAAAGGGAATCTGTGAAGGCTGCAAACAGTCCAGAAGTGCTTTGATTGGCGGAGAGACTGCTGAAATGCCTGGTTTTTACTCCTCAGGAGAGTACGATATTGCTGGATTTGCTGTCGGTCTGGTCGATAGAGAAGATGTGATCGACGGCACTAGAGTCTCAAGTGGTGATGTTCTTATTGGATTGCCCTCTTCAGGCTTTCACTCGAATGGTTTCTCGCTTATAAGAAAGATACTTGAGGAAAATGAGATAGACCTGAGAGACAGTGTTCCGGGCGTTTCAAATAGCATTGGACTGGAGTTGCTTACTCCAACAAAAATATACGTCGAAGCTATTGAAAAACTTAGGACGCTGTGTTCAGTAAAGGCAATCGCACATATCACTGGCGGAGGTATTCTCGAGAACGTAAACAGAATTCTGCCGGAAGGGTTGAAATGCGAGATCTTTACTGATTCATGGCGGATACCGCCAATCATTGATTATATTGTCAAGCTAGGCGATGTAGAAAGAAGAGAGGCATTCAGAACATTCAATATGGGAATCGGAATGATCATAGTCGTCTCCAGGGCAGACGTCGGAAAAACTCTAGAAGGGCTGAAGGAGTACCACCCGGTGGAGATCGGTGCAATTCTCCACGGAAAGGGGGGTGTAGTCTTTTGCGAAAGAGGATAGCCGTCCTAGTTTCTGGCAACGGGAGCAATCTGGAAAGGTTAGTCGAGTTAACCGGAAATGGTTCGATAAATGGGACTGTCTCTCTAGTCATAGCCAGCAACGAAAGAGCTTTCGCAATCGAAAGAGCAAGAGATCACGGCATTGACGTTCACACTTTGAATAGTTCAGAATACAGTAACAGTATTTGTTATTGTGACAGTATTCTAGAAAAACTTGATGATTACAATATCGATCTGGTAATTCTTGCAGGGTTTTTGAAGATACTTGCTGGACGAGTCCTTGACAACTTCAAAGACAGAATCATAAACCTTCACCCATCTCTAATACCCAATTTCTGCGGTAAGGGAATGTATGGAGAGCGAGTTCACAGAGCCGTTCTGGAAAGCGGCATGAAAGAGACCGGAGTAACCGTCCATTTTGTTGATGAGGGAACTGACACAGGACCGATAATACTCCAGAAAGCGGTCCCTGTACTAGTTAATGACACAGTAAAGACCCTTGCGGCGCGAATCTCTGAGGTCGAGCACAGGTTGTTGCCCAGAGCTGTCCGTCTTTTCTGTCAGGATAGGTTGAGGGTCGAGAAAAGAAGAGTGATCATAGACGGAGGTGGAGATGAAGACGGCTTTACTGAGTGTTTGGAATAAAAAAGGAATCATCAAATTTGCAAGGCAACTTCAGGATAGAGGGTTCAGAATAGTCTCTAGCGGGGGTACGGAGAAGGTTCTAAAGGAATCAGGAGTGGAAGTTACAGGAATCTCCGATCTGACAGGTTTTCCCGAGTGCCTTGATGGGAGAGTGAAAACTCTTCACCCTTCAGTCCACGCTGGCATACTGGCAAGAAGAGATCTATCTTCTCATATGTCAAAGCTGGTCGATCTGGGTATAGATACATTAGACCTGGTCGCGGTAAATCTGTATCCCTTTAAGGAGACCATATCAAAAGAGAATTGCACTCTAGATGAAGCGATCGAGAATATTGATATAGGCGGCCCAGCTATGCTTCGATCAGCCGCCAAAAATTACTCGAGTGTGATAGTGATTGCGGATCCAGCCGATTATGAACTCGTCGCAAGAGAACTGGATAATGGCGGACCGTCACAAGAACAGAGACTCAGGCTGTCAGCCAAAGCATTCAGACACACGGCAGCCTATGATTCGCTGATATCAAGTTATCTGTCTCAGAAGTGCAATGAAGATCTCACCGAGAGTATGACACTCTCGCTTGAGAAGGTTCAGGATCTGAGATATGGAGAGAATCCTCATCAAAGAGCGGCTCTCTACCGTTTTCCACTAAGAGAGCCTCTTGGAGGATACGATCAGATACAGGGTAAGGAACTCTCCTTCAACAATCTTACAGATGCTGGAGCGGCACTCGAGCTGTTAAGAGAGTTTTCGGGTGAGACGGTTATCATAGGTTTGAAACACGCTAATCCATGCGGCGTTGGTGTCGGGAAAACACTTTCTGAAGCCTGGTTTAAGGCCTATGAGTGTGATCCAGTGTCGATCTTTGGCGGGATAGTCGCTACAAATTCCGTCGTTGACGAAGAGGTCGCGATTGAATTGAAGGGAGTCTTCCTGGAGATAATAATCGCCTACGAATTCACAGAGGCAGCCTTACAAGTTCTGGCCTCAAAGAAAAACCTGAGACTTCTTAGGTTGAAGCGAGAATCGAAACGCGATCGACTGGATTTCAAAGCGATTCCTGGTGGAATGGTCGTTCAGGAAAGAGACATGCTCCTTATGAAAGACGAAATGAAATTGGTTACTAAAATTGAACCCGGAATAGCCGAAATCGACGATCTTCTCTTTG
This sequence comes from Thermotogales bacterium Thermo_02, assembly GCA_001603185.1. Classification (GTDB taxonomy): domain Bacteria; phylum Thermotogota; class Thermotogae; order Petrotogales; family Kosmotogaceae; genus Mesotoga. Next base: position 8,758 of record LVBU01000099.1, read on the forward strand.
CTTGGAAGATTGTTAAGCACGTCAAATCGAACGCAGTGGTTATAGCTAAAGATCTACGAACGCTGGGAATTGGACCCGGTCAAACAAACAGAATCTGGGCCCTTGAAAACGCAATTAGGCAATCTAAAACAGACTTACGGGGAGCCGTTCTAGCATCCGATGCGTTCTTTCCCTTTGCCGACTGCGTAGAATCAGCTGCAAAGGCAGGCATAAGCGCCATTATTCAGCCCGGGGGCTCTATAAGGGACGCTGATTCTATCGAAATGGCTAACAGATATGGCATATCGATGTTATTCACGGGAATGCGACACTTCAATCACTGAAGCTTGAGGAGAAGATTATGAGAGTACTGGTAGTAGGTAAGGGTGGAAGAGAAGCAGCACTCGTCTGGAAGCTTTCGAAGAGCAACAGGGTGACCGAACTCTTCTGTGCTCCGGGAAATCCCGGGACCTCCAGGTTTGCAGAAAACGTTGGAATTGACGACTTCGATATTGACGGGCTTCTCGGATTTGCTATAGAAAGAGAGATCGATCTGGTCGTCGTCGGCCCGGAAAAACCTCTATCGATGGGAATAGTAGACATATTTAGAGAAAAGGGCGTGACAATATTCGGTCCCAATGCGGCCTGTGCACGTCTTGAAACAAGCAAAGTCTTTGCCAAAAACTTTATGAAAAGACACAAGATCCCAACAGCTAACTACAGAGTGGAGAGATACTATCTTCAGGCGCTTGCCGATCTTGAAGACTTCGATTTCCCCCTTGTAATAAAGGCCGATGGCCTGGCCGCAGGAAAGGGAGTCTTTATTCTTGACAATGTTGAAGAGACACGCCTTTTGCTGGGAGAGCTACTTCTGAATCACTCCCTTGGCGAGGCTGGATCGAGGATAGTTCTGGAAGAGTTTCTTATAGGAAGCGAACTATCTCTGTTCGTTCTGGCTGATGGAAGCAACTATGTTGAGCTTGGCGAAGCGAGAGACTTCAAGAAGGCCCTGGACGGTAACTTCGGTCAGAACACCGGAGGTATGGGAGCGATTTCACCTGTTCCGGACTACTCCGAAGAGATCAGAGAAGAGTTCAGGGAGAGGATTTTGAAACCGACTATGGAAGGTCTCATAAGCGATGGCCTGAAGTACACCGGTCTACTTTACTTTGGCCTGATACTGACGGCTAATGGACTAAGAGTACTGGAATTCAACTGTCGTTTCGGAGATCCCGAAACCCAGGCAATTCTTCCAAGAATCGAGTTCGATCTTGCGAAAGTTCTATATCAATGTGCTACTGGAAGTCTGGGAATCGACAAATTGCATTTGAGCGAAGAGACTTCAGTAGCAGTTGTTGCGGCCTCTCAAGGATATCCCGGAGAATTCGACACGTGTCATGCCATTTCGGGACTTGATACTGTCGACGACAATCTGGTCTTTCAGGCGGGAACGACTTTCAGAGACAGTAGAATTGTTACTTCTGGTGGAAGAGTCCTTACTGTAACAGCTCTGGACAAAAGTCCGAAAATAGCCAGAGAGAAAGCTTACAGTACACTCTCGCGAATCTTTTATAAAGGGATAACTTACAGGACGGACATAGGCGCGGAATTTGATGTAAACTTGAATTTGGCTGAGCGGGAGGTATGAGATGATAGAACGCTATTCACTCTCACCGATTAGAGAGATCTGGGAACTCGAGGCCCAATATGAAAGGTGGCTCAGAGTTGAACTTGCCGTCATAAAGGCCTACGAAGAGTATGGCCTCGCTCCCAAGGGGACCGCCGAACAAATAAGAGAGAAAACGAAGATAAGTGTGGAAGGTATAGCAGAGATAGAAAAGGTCGTGGATCATGACGTTATCGCCTTCATAAAATACGTTACAGTCGATATCGACGACGCCGCTCGATACTTCCATCTCGGACTGACCTCTTCGGACGTTGTCGACACCGCTCTGTCTCTAGCAATAAAGGAGTCGGGACAGTTAATAATCGAATTGATGAATAAACTTTCGATTTCGCTTAGGGAGAAGGCGGTCGCTCACAAAGAGACTGTGTGCATGGGAAGGACTCATGGAATTCATGCAGAACCAACTTCCTTTGGTTTGAAGCTTCTCTCCTTTCTGGTCGAGATAGAAAGAGATATAGACAGATTGAAGTCTGCCGTGAAGAGAGCCTCTGTGGGTAAGTTGAGCGGGGCGGTTGGAAACTATGCGAATATATCACCGGAAATAGAGAGACGGGCTCTGGAGTTTTTGGGAATAGAACCGACTGAGATATCTACACAGGTAGTGCCGAGAGATATTCATGCGGAATTCGTATCTGCGCTAGCCATAAGTGCTTCCTCCATTGAGAGAATGGCAGTTGAGTTCAGGCACCTCCAGCGAACAGAGGTTCTGGAAGTCCAGGAGCCCTTCAAGAGAGGTCAGAGAGGATCATCTGCAATGCCTCACAAAAAGAACCCAATAATCTCCGAGCGTCTCACTGGAATGGCCAGACTTATGCGAGGCTACGTCTCTGCCGCTCTGGAAGATATAACGTTATGGCACGAGAGAGATATATCGCACTCCAGTGTTGAGAGAGTAATGCTTCCAGATTCAACTATGTTGCTATACTACATGATTGACAGAGCCATATATCTGGTTGACAATCTCATAATATACCCTGAGCGAATGCTGGAGAACTTCGAAGATTCAAACAACCTCGTCTTTTCTCAGCGTGTTATGATCTCATTGATCGAGAGAGGTATGACCAGAGAAGACTCCTACAGGCTGGTTCAAGAGATATCCATGGACTGCTGGAACAGAGGAGAGGACTTCAAAAAGGCTATAGAGAGCAATCCTCAGATAACACGGCTCATAGACTTTCCGGAGCTGGAAGAGCTCTTTAGGCCGGAATA
>LVBU01000100.1 GCA_001603185.1 Thermotogales bacterium Thermo_02
CCGCTATACAGTTAACGTTTTCCTTATATACTTGTCTATAATACTGTTCTTCGATCGAGATCTCTTCCTCTTAGCTGTCGGTTGAATCTCACCAAGCGGTATCTCGATCACCCGGTCTTTTGAGTATCTTTTGCGATCTGTGGCTGGAGGTTTGAAGTGATATACTTGATACTCGCAATTCTTTGCAGTTCGTCTATTGCTATGATATTCAAGATAAGTGAAGGACAAAATCTCAACAGACTTGCCGTGACGTCTTTCAACTATCTATGTGCTTCTCTGGTAGCACTCTTCATGTTGCTTGTAGATTTCCCCGAACTCGGTGTCGGAGGCGGGAGTTTCGAGTCGGTTGTTCTGAAAAACGAGACTCTCTTCTCTCTGAACAGTAGCGTTTTCTGGGGTATATCGGTCGGTGTCTTCGCGGGGGTCTTTTTCTTCCTTTCCTTTCTTTTTTATCAGAAGAGCGTTCGAGAAAGTGGGATGAGCCTCTCGGGGGCGTTTGGAAAACTTGGGATCTTGATTCCCATGCTCTTCTCCCTGGTTATCTGGAGAGAGTATCCCCGAATCCTTCAATGGACGGGGATCGCCATGGCCCTTCTATCTATACTTCTTCTGAACTGGCCGTTCGGAAGATCGGGCAACGGTGTAAAAGTGTCTTTGATTCTTCTCTTTGTCAGTGGTGGGTTGGCCGAGTTCACCAACAAGCTTTTCCAGAACTATACCGTTCCCGGTTGCAAAAACGTCTTTCTGTTGAGCGTCTTCTCAAGCGCATTTCTTATAAGCTTTTTGGTTTTGTCTAAGTCACGCACGCAGTTCAAGAAGCGAGAGGTTCTGACGGGCTTTCTCGTCGGTCTGCCGAATCTCTTTTCCTCTTTCTTTTTGATTGCGGCGCTTGAGAGCATAAAGGGCTCTGTCGCCTTTCCCGTCTACAGTGCCGGTAGTGTGGCTCTGATAAGTTTTGGCGGGTTCGTAGTCTTTGGAGAGAAACTCAGAAGGCTGGAAGTTTTCGCGCTCGCCATGGTCTTGCTGTCACTGATCATGGTCAATCTCTCATAACTCCTTTTGTGGAGCAACACCAATAAAGTATTATTGAAGGTAAGCGAGGTGAAGGAGGGGTGTTCGACTTGGTGCATAGAATTGGAAGAGATAACGTTGTTTACAGTATGTCGGCAGAGAACAGCTCTGCTATAGTTGTTAATTCGGGCGACACGGTTATTGTTGAGACTGAAGACTGTTTCAGCCATGCCATAGTCTCGGAGAAACAGACCGTCGGTAGGAACTTCGACTTTTCACATATCAACCCGGCAACGGGTCCAATAGGAGTTCAGGGAGCGAAACCCGGAGACACGCTCGTCGTTTCAGTAGAGAAGATAGAAGTCGACGATACCGGAGTTATGGAGACCTGCCCGGGTTGGGGACCGGCAGGAAATTTAGTTACGGAATGTGTCACGGAGATAGTGAAGATAGAGAGCGGCTGTGCGGTCTTCATGAACAAGAAGCTGAAAATCAGCCCGATGATAGGGGTTATAGGTAACTCGCCGGAATCCGGTTCGATATCCTGCGGTACTCCGGGCATACACGGTGGCAATCTCGACACTGTCGATATCCGTGAAGGATCTAAGATCTACCTTCCGGTATTCGTCGAAGGAGGAAATCTCTCTCTGGGTGACGTCCACGCGAAGATGGGAGACGGAGAGGTATGCGGTACGGGCATTGAGATAAGAGCTGTGGTAACGATCAGGATAGAGATCGAGAAGCGGACTATCGAAGGGCCTATAGTTGAGTGTGATAACGCGTTCTATGTAATTCACAGCGAGAAGAACTTTGAAGAAGCTTCCAGAGGGGCGGTTGAAAGGGCTGTTAGACTGATTGCCGAGAGTAATTCAATCCCGTTGTCCAGAGCGTATATGCTGGCAAGCATTTCCTGCGACCTTCTTGTAAGTCAGGTCGTCAATCCACTTGTCACGGTGAGAATGCGAATCCCGAAAGAGATTCTCTAAATGTCCTTGAAGAGAGTATTCTCCGGTCTCAGAAGACTCTCTCCATTACTGGGAATCTTCCTGTTCAGCGTTTCCCTTTACTTTCTGGCAAGAGAGTTGAGTAAGTATTCGATCGAGGAAATCTTAAGTAAGATCGGATCGATAGCGCCCTCTAAAGTCGCGATCGCAGCTCTCCTTACTGTTGTTGCTTATATAAACCTGAGTCTTTACGACTTCCTCTCTGCCAGAATGACGGGGGCTAAACTCTCTTATTCTAGACTTCTTATGACTTCGTTTATCGGTTACTCCTTAAGCAAGAATATCGGATTCACTTTTCTATCTGGTACTAGTGTCAGGTTAAGGCTTTACGGAAACTGGCAGGTAGGAACGGGTAGAATTCTCGTGATGATCATGCTCAACTATTTGACCTTCTGGCTAGGATTCGCCGCTCTAGGGGGTCTGGTATTCTCGACCAGGGCCGGATTCTTCACTGAGACCTTGAGAATCCAGCCCGATTCACTGCAAATACTCGGAGTGTCTCTTCTGTCGATTTACCTGGTTTACTTTCTGGTTGTGACTTTGAGAAAGAAACCCTTTCATCTGTCCAATCTCAGAATCCCAATTCCCGGAAAGATTTTTACCCTCGCACAGACATTTGTCTCTATACTTGATTGGATGCTGTCTGCTGCCGTTCTTTATACTCTGATGTTTCCGGCGATTGGCTACCGGGAAGTCCTTACAGTCTTCCTGATCTCACAGTTCGCCGGTCTATCCAGTCAGATACCGGGCGGGCTCGGGATCTTCGAAGCGATAACGCTCATGACACTTTCGCCCGCGATACCCGGAGACGATCTTATCGCCATACTCTTCGTGTACAGACTTATATTCTATCTCATTCCCTTGGCTGTCGCGGTGGTGTTGCTCTCTGTGGAGGAGCTCAGGCGACGCCGTAGAGACAATACATAGGTTACTCCTGGAGATTCTGTATTAGTGAAAGGATCGCGTTCAGAGTCAACTCCTGCTGTTTCTCTCGACTCATAGTTGCGATTCCGTCTCCTTTCTGGGGGCCGTACCAGCCGAATTGAGCGTGATTCCCTCCCTCAAGCTCAAGAAATAGAGTATCTGGAGGCAGCAAAACCTTTGTATCGTTTAGTGCGTCGGAGTTCAACACTGAATCTTCCGTTCCGTAGATCGATAGCACGCGGATTTTCGAATTGACTAGAGAGTCTCCCCTTGCGGGATAGGACGCCAGTAGAATAAGACCTCCGATAGTCCCGGAATTCTTTGAGGCGAACCTGGCGGCCATCGAACCGCCAAGAGAGTGTCCGGCCATGATCCACGTTTTGATTTCGGGGTTATCTTTTATAATATCCATAGCCCTGTTGGGAGATATAACGGCCAAATCTAAAGGCATCTTCACAAGAAAGGATTCAATACCATTTTCGGCGAGCTCTTTCAATAAAGGAGCGTAGGCTCTATAGTCGACGAGCCCTCCGGGATAGAATATCAGGCCGACACTTGTCTTAATTGCGGGAGAGAAGACCAGCAGGTCTCTCTTCTGGGAAAAGACTACTGTTTCCGAAGAAGTCAAAGATTCAAGAGCGTATTCTTCGGGTGCGTATGACCTCAGAAGAAAGGACGCCCCTATACCCAGACCCAGAACAACTGCACCGACTGCGATTAACCATAAGTAGGTATTACCTCTTCTCATAGAGCAAATCACCTCATCTGTTCACCAGTTCTACAAGCTTTTTCACCAGTACTTCTATCGTGTCTTTCATTGAGTTCAGAGATTTCTCCGACAGGTGCGGAGCAGTGACCACGCGATTGTCACGGTCTATGCAAATCTCTTCCTCACAGGAATAAGAGACACCAAACTTCTCTATGGCCGCTCTAACGCTTTGAGACTGTCCGGCGACCGAGACCTTGAGATTTGGAGAAACCGATCCCAGAGCCTTCGCAAGAACGACGATCGCTGTGCTCGTGGCGCCGATAGGCTTCCCGTCGGAGTACGCTTGCCTTATAGTATTCTGTACAGAGCTGTTGACTCTGAATTCGATCTTCTCATCCATGAACGTGGAGAGGTTTTTCAAAACGCCCTTGCCGCCTGGCAGTATCAAGAGGTCGAAGTCATCTTTCGCAGTATCTTCGATATCTTTGATCCTCCCGGGAGACAGTCTTGCCGATTCGACCAGTATATTTCTCTTCTGGCCCATCTGCATTGCCCTTCCCGCAAGATGATCGAAAACTTCGAACTGCTCCTTGTCGAGAGATAGACAGAGAGTCTCTACTCCAAGATTGTCGAGTGCGAGAAAGGTCATGATAGCCTCTTCGATCGATGTTCCGTCCTCATTTCCACAACCGGAAAGAATAACACCGGCTCTGTACATAATTCACCTCCACAACTCCGCCATCTAGAACGGGCCTTTTTATATCTTTCCAGAAACTGGACGCTGCTTATATCGTAGTACCGTTACTGGATTCTAGCATCTTCTACTTTCATGACATAGCTGAAGAAGGTGTGGGAACAGAGGTAAGAGGTGGAGGGTTGAGAGTGGAGCATGGAGGGTTATGAGAAAGATCGAGAGCTCGCTTCGCTCACGCACGCGCACGAGCGGATAAGAGGTAAGGGGTAAGAGGCGAGAGGTGTGAAGATCAAGATCTTTTCTCTCCTCTTCTCGTGAAAATGTGGACTGACGAGCTCCTGACGTTCTTCTCACTGTCATCCCGTAGTGCTCCTATACTGTCATCCCGGACCCCGATCCGGGATCCCATCCTTAGAATCACCAGACGGGCGGATCAGAGGTAAGGGGTGAGAGGATAGAGGTGTGAAGATCAAGATCTTTTCTCTCCTCTTCTCGTGAAAATGTGGACTGACGAGCTCCTGACGTTCTTCTCACTGTCATCCCGGACCCCGATCCCGTCATCCCGGGCTCCGACCCGGGATCTCCTCCTTAGAATCACCAGACGCGTATTCACCCCCCAGGGGAGTTGGACAAGGAAGTAGAGGGTAGTAAAC
>LVBU01000101.1 GCA_001603185.1 Thermotogales bacterium Thermo_02
CTCCACGCTCCACTCTCAACGGTTCTTAATAGAACTCTCGAATGAGCTCCTTCTCGTCGCGCGCGCGTCTTACCAACCTACAACGCACAACCCACAACCGATCCACCCAAAACATAAGAGCTGAGCATTGCTTCTGCGGACTCCGAATACAGAAGTGCGGATCAACAGATCCGCTGTGTGTTTATTCTTTTAGGTCCTTCCTTAGAGAGCGTATCAACTTCGTTATTCTGAGTATCCCGTAAAGAAGCAGCACATCTAACGCTATCAGCAAGCCAAATAGAAGCAATATGATCGGCTGGTTATTGACAATCCTCAGCAAGTAAATCGGTGATATGAGTGCAGCGTTTGATGTTACAAACATGGTTAACTGCAGGCGCCTGTATTTTTCGAGTTTCGATCGGTTATCTGAGAAGATCTCGTCGCAACCGTCTCCTGTCTTCTCTTTTCTGAAATAGTGCCAGCTGGAGAGGGACGCAACATATTGCCAGCCCGCATCTTCGAAAAGGCCGACGTATTCTTCGAGTTCCTTTCTGTTTTTCATCGGTCTGAAGTCAAAGCGATACACAAAATCGCCGGGCTTCCCGCGAGCAAATCTGTATGTGAAAATGGATACTTCTTCCAGGTGCCATCCCTGAAGTGACATCTGCTGAAGCCAGCTCGCTTCCGCTTCTTCATTCCAGGCAAAGAAGACCTTGTGCACAGTTCTAATGTTTCTCTCGGACATTATTCATTACCCTCCTTCAGAAAATCTCAGCAGTGTCTCGCGAGCCACGCGGGCCAGTTTCTCGATTCTTTCCGTTTCGCTTTCTATTAAACGCTTTCCCTCAGCGGTTATCTGATAGATCTTCCTTCTCGGATTGTCAGGGTCTTCACCGCAATAGAGGATTGCATCGAGCTTTTCGAGCTTGGATAGAGCACCGTAAAGTGTTCCGGCGCCGAGCAAAACACGGCCATCGCTCATCTTCTCTACCTGCTGCATTATCCCGTATCCGTGCAACGGCTCGTAAAGAGAAAGCAGAATATAGAAACTGGTCTCGGTCAATGGTGAAAGTTCGTCTAGTAAACTCTTCTTCATCTCTCCTCCTTCAGCGTAGTCAAGAGACTTTTATATCATTGTACGTTATATCACTTCGCGTTATATCGTCTATCGATATAGTACACTCTTTCCAGATTAAAGTCAAGCGAGAAAAGTAAGAAATGATCAAGGGCCAGGAACGCTCAGCTGATGAGGTTTTGGTTGACAGGGAGGAGTTGCACTTCGGGTTCGACATAAAATACACAGTTATATATCCTGAAAGGCTTCCTCGAGTTTCAGCGATTGTATACGTGCTGCTATTTGTCTTGCCGGATATCTAAGCCCGTTCAAAGTGCTCAGTCTTCAGACTTCCGTTCTCGCAACCATCTCCCTCTGCATCCTATCGATGACTATGAGAAGATAGAGAAGGTACATGAGTACGACTCCATTTGCGGTCAGTACCACGCCGATAATCAGACCGGGTATGAGATTAGAGATGAGCATAGATAGTCCAAATGTGATACCCAGTGTATTCAGCGTCAACTGAGTGATAGACAGCTTCTTCAGAACCGGCGGGACTTGACCCGTTTTTTCTTTCGCTTTGCTCTTCAACTGAACGATGAATTTGCCCAGAGATATTCCGCTGCCCAGGATATTCAGTATTCCCACGAGAATTGTCAGGGGAAAGACGAGTATTCCGGGGATAATACAGGATATCGTTCCTAACGCGGCAAAGAAGAATCCGAGCAAAATGACCGGTATCGATCGCGGGAAGGGGCCGATCGGCGTGCTCCCCGATGCTATCATCTGAATGGCGAAGATCATCATCAAAAGTCCCAGCTGAGCGCTACCGGAAAATGGCAGCATGCCCAGGCTCACCGGAACAAGCAGGACTCCCAGGATGATCATGAAGACGCTGGTGACAAGGATCATCGCTTTGTCTATCGGTAGGTCGATCTCATTGCCCTTCTTCTTTTCTTCTGCCTGGTAAGTGCTGTAGATCTTCCGCAAGATAAACGCCAGATCGACTAGCGAGACCCCATAGATCAGGGCGACAACCGCTTTTGCCTGTGTACTGAGGATGCTCTGGTTCCAGAGAAGAAGCGATATCACTATCGAGGAGAGATAGACTATGGTACAGGCGGCGATCAGGTACTTGAATACACCCCCATACTTCGCCCAGGCCCTCAGTTTGTCTCTGGAGAAGATCATTTGAATCAGCAACAAGGCGGCTCCCGGCCCAAAGAAGAGGAATAAAAGCAGCCGGGGAATGTCGTTGAAGGCATCGGGGATAAAACAGGTAACGATGCCTATTCCCGCCACGACTAATCCCAATAACAACACGGGCTTAGATCTTCGCATGTCTCCGAACGGAGTCTTTCCCATCGAGATTATCTGAAGGGAGAACATAACGAGCAACAACCCGTAAAGGCCGTTTTCATAGTACGGAAGAGCACCGGTCGCCACCGGGAACAGCAAGATTCCGGCTATTAGCAGAATGAGTCCCGCGATTAATAAGATTACTACTTCAAGAGGCAGGTCCGATTCGCTCAACACTTTTGTCCTGTTCATGACTGTCAGCCTGTCCTTATCAATAGTAGGTTCCCTTGGTTCGGTAGTTCTCACGGCGCTCGTCGGCGATTCCAAGTGCCAGTCTGTCGAACTCTTTCGGACTCATTCTGTAAAGCTCGTCGAAGTCGCGTATGTTCTGCGGGAAGGCAATTATCACATCGCCTTTCTCCATTTTCTCGAATATGTAGTTTACCGCCTCTTCGACCGACACTGAATCGGGCGGCGGTGTCAAGTCGCCGAAGATGGCCGTGCGGACGTTTCCCGGGCATACGACGCTGAACCTCAAGCCTTCGTTAGAAAGCTCATAGTATAGGCTTTCGGTCATGTTTTTCACGGCGCTCTTTGTGCTCGCATAGAGTGCCTGATAAGGAATAGGAAGCAGTCCGGCGGCCGAGGCCGTATTGACTATATGTCCGGATTTCTGTTTTCTCATTATTGGAATCGCGCAGTAAGTGCCGTAGATAACGCCCATCAAGTTGATATCCACTACTTTCTTCCAGATATCGAATGTGACGAACTCGGTGGGGATAGTCATCCCTATTCCCGCGTTGTTGAAGACGAAGTCGAGGTGTCCGTCGAAATTGTTGGCAGAGTTGATGAGCTTTTCCACGTGTTCTAGCTTCGTGACGTCTGTGAGCATCGGGACCGCCTCGCCTGCGTAGGCTTCGTTCAGCCTTTTCGATTCTTTATCCAGGTTCTCCTGGTTGATATCCGCCATGAAGACGGCCTTTGCTCCCCTTGAAAGCATCTCCTCGGTCAATCCAAGTCCAATTCCCGAGGCCGCTCCCGTTACTACGGCTACTTTCTTCTCGAAGTATCCTTTCATGTCTTTCCTCCTCCAATCCCCTAGGGAAGTATTCTAGAATCGCCGACGTTTAACCTTGCTACGCTTTTGGCCATCACGGCACTCGTGTACTTCTTCACAGGCAGGGCGGCTAGCGAACCAATGATTCTTACCTGCAACGGATGTTGCTCATACGTCAGAGCCGTCCACTCCACAGCTCCGGTACCGTTCCATAGTCTCTTGTAAATCATTTCCTGAGGATATAGCGTCGCGTGGCTTAGAGTAGTGCCACCCTTTCCAAGATTCGGCAGACACCTCCAGCCAAAGAGGTTGATTTTCGGATTCTTGTTAAGCTCTTCAAGATCGCTTTCGCCGACCTCCTCGCCTCTCTGGAGATCGATTTTCAGGAAGGTCATTTGCTCGTAACTGGCGGCCAGGAACCAGTGGTTCTCGAGATGGCGTTCAGACGAGATATCTGCGAAGATCTTCGGGACACCGTCCTCTTCGCGACCTCCGATGATAGGACAGGTCTTGTTCTCCCAGACAACGAGCGCGTAGCTGCCCGTCAAACCCTCCGGGTTCCCCAGATACTTAACTGGGGCAGTCACCTGAATTAGGCGGTACTCACCTCCGATCATCCAGTCAACATCGCGGCAGTTCGAAAACTGGACGTTTACAATCGGTTCCAGGAGCTCGAAGTCTTCGGGAATGTAGTTTAGAAGAGCGTCTTCATCGGTCTCATACCCGACAGATATCGCCGTCATGTCTCTGTACACGGTCCTTACAGGGTAGAAGGGGTCTCCACCGAAGTGTGCCGGCATTTTGTAGACTAGATTCTCATCGAGCCTGAACTTTCCTCTCTTTGCAGCCATTCTCCTTCCTCCTCTCAAGAGTATTTGAAGCCCATAATCAACAATAACGGCCTCTCATGTGACACTGAAACATAGTCGCTTCAATGCCCGGGTAACCTGCACATGACACGCGAAAACTCTCATCAAGGTGATATACTTCGGTTTTTCAGTTTGATACTGAGGTGGGAAGTCAGGAAGAAAGAAGACTGGACTGGAAGCCCGGCTTCAGCCTCGAAACTATTAGATCACAAGACATCGAAAATTCAAAATAGAGAGAGCTATCGAAAACGTTGCGCGCCGACCTCTGGAGGTCTTTAGAAATCGCGAGAAGCGGTTTTTCGCTTCCGGCTTTCAATTGTCGCCAGATTGCTTGATCCCGCTCTGAGATCTTCCGTGTCTTCAGTAATACACATAATCATTTGGCAGACTCTTGAGGGGGTTCAGATCTGAGTCTTCCTTTTTGTATAATCAGGACGTATCGTTTACTTTCTCGCTCGCCGACAATGACTCTACTGCGAGTCGCATAGAAGGACTGAGCAAAATGGAAGGCCGGCTCCCGATGGGGAAGACAAGGGCCTTCTCAGGTCCCGATGAAGCTAAGGAGCCTCAAAATGCTAGATTAAGGGGGAGATTGTTGTGAAAAAGAAAACTCTATTCTTGATTGTCTGGTTGCTGGCGCTACTGATTCTTGTCAGCAGCTGTGTTCCATTTCCGAAATTCAAGAGCTTCTACGCCTGGGTGGTGGGCGATGCTGATGAAAACGGGATAGCGATGCTTTACTTCTCGGACGATTCAGGAGATACCTGGAAGAGGCAGGGCATGGACATCCTTCCCGAAGGAAAAGACCTTGCCGATGTCTATGCGATCGATCAATACGAAGTCTGGGCCGTCGGCTCCGACGGGCTTGTGATAAGAACCGTTAACAGCGGCTATAACTGGCAGGTAATCGAAGTGTCGGAAGTCGCAACTGACACATTCTTTTCGGATATCTCCGTCTTTCAGGACCGGGTCTGGTTGAGCGGAGACCACGGCTTGATAGTCTTCTCAGATGACAGCGGCGATAGCTGGACTGTCTGCGAACTTCCCGAAACTGCAGCTGAGTACATCATACAGGGAATTCATGCGATCAACGAAGATCTCATCTACGCAGTCGGGAACAAGCCAACACCCATACCCGGCATTGTCTTGAAAAGTGAAGACGGCGGCCTGACATGGGAGGAAGTAGAGCTTCCGAACGACTACAACGAGAACGAGTGGATCGGAGTCAAGGCCACAGACGAGAACCATATAGTTATCCACGGCGGTAAGGGCCATTATGCAGTGACTGCGAACGGCGGAAAGCAATGGGTTACGGGCGGACCGCTTTTCCCAAAGGACCTGAACTCACTTGTCATGCTCAATAGCTCGACTTACTGGGCGGCCTGCGATTTCGATACGATCATCCTTACCGAAAACAGCGGTATCAGCTGGGAAGAGCAACCCTCGGCCGGAGCGAGCAACTCATTCCTTCTGGGAATCGACGCGCTGGACAGGAACACCGCACTCATCGTCGGACAATCGGCCGGCTATCCTCCGTATGGGAAAATCCTTCGCACAAAGAACGCCGGAGAGAGCTGGGAGGTCGTTCTCAGTGCCGACGATTGCCCGGTGAACTTGCATCACGTATCGATTGCGCAGAAGAAGTGAGAAAAACGTTTGTAAGAGCGGTGTTTGGTGAATAGTGAATAGTGAATGGCGAAGAACGGAGGAACGGGTTTGGGGTTTGGTGTTTGGTAAGAACGAGAAGATCATCGAAAGCACGAGATGAAGAGAGAAGGCGACGCTATAATCTATTGTCTGGAGTCAAATACCCCACGGCTAAAGCCGGGAGCCTCCGCCGATTAATACGATGAAAACGTCGAGCGGTTTTGCCTTTGATTTTGAAAGACGCCGTCGTCGGACGTGCAAAGACCGGATATGGAATACGGTAGTGAGATCAACTGAGTATAAAAAGGGGTGAGAAGAGTGAAGAGAATCCTTGCGATTCTGGCTGCCGTATCCTTCGCTTTGGTGGCTTTCTCCGTCGGGGATATGGTCATTGTAGAGAAAGGGACTTTCAAGATGGGAGCGCTACGAGGAGATGGAATGAATTTCGAGAGTCCTATTCACGAGGTCACTTTCACTAATAATTTTCTTATGGGCAAATATGAAGTGACTTTCGATGAGTACGATGTCTTCTGCAAAGAGACTGGGCGGTCGGGTCCCGATGACGAAGGCTGGGGAAGAGATCGTAGGCCGGTTATAAATGTTTCTTGGCACGATGCAATCGCCTACTGCAATTGGCTTAGCCGGAAAGAGAATCTTCCCGTGGCTTACGATTCAAACGGCAATTTGCTTGACAGAAACGGAGAAATCACAGCCGATACAAGAAATGTGTCCGGATACAGGCTGCCGACAGAAGCCGAGTGGGAATTCGCTGCCCGCGGAGGAATCAAGAGCAGCGGCTTCGAGTATTCCGGTAGTGATGATCTGGAGGAAGTTGCCTGGTTTGATTCCAATTCTGAAGGAAAGACCCATGAAGTCGGACAGAAACTGCCAAATGAGCTTGGCTTGCACGACATGTCTGGAAACGTTTGGGAATGGTGTTCTGACATATTCGACGAATACCCCGGTGAAGCACAGATAGATCCATACAAAACTGATGGCTTCGGAGGTCCAGTCATGCGCGGCGGCAGCTGGGAATACGGAGCCGTAGAGGCAAGGGTTGCATATCGTGATTGCGGGTCAGAGTTTGCAATATCCAGCGGTCTGGGCTTGCGAATATGCAGAACGGTTCTAGATTCGGAAGATGCCGCTACTCTGCCCGACGAAGGAATAGTTTTGCTGTTTCCAAAAGACAATGAAGTACTAAAGGGCTTTCCCAGACTTATGGAACTCAAGTGGTCTCCCGTTAACCTTCCCGAAGGAACGGTCTACCACCTCGAAATCCAATACTGCTGGAAATTCTCGAACGACACACAGGATCCAAATTTCTTCGGAATATGGGTCGAGGGTAACTACGCGCCCTGGATATCACTGACGGGATTGACATCAACGGTACTCGATAATGAATTCATCGGTTCACAACCCGGAAGATGGAGAGTGGGATACAAAGACGAAGCCGGAACCTTGATATGGACCGATTGGAGATACTTCAGGTTTTACTAGTTTATAAGTCCCTCTCCTGGCCTCTACTTTTTCATCTGCTGAGCGTTCAGATTCTTGGACAAAACCTGAGGTCAGAGGGGGAGAGGCGAGAAGTGTGAAGAGCATGAAGAGCCGTCCTTGGCAAAGACCTGAGGCGAGAGGTCAGAGGTGTGAGGTTTGAAGAGCGAGAAAAGCGGTTCTTCGTTCCGACGCTGCGNNCGCCTTAATCCGTCATTCTGAGCTCGACTCAGAATCTGGTTTTGCTCTGAGGAGGAGATCCCGGGTCGGAGCCCGGGATGACGGGATCGGGGTCCGGGATGACAGTATAGGAG
>LVBU01000614.1 GCA_001603185.1 Thermotogales bacterium Thermo_02
TTGCTTTCTTGAGGCATCTTCTTCAGAAAATTAAGTTTTGAAGAAAAGCAGAATTCAAGATCTTTTCACACAGAGCCAGACAGTTAGCAGATGAGGAATGGTATGGAAATATAAGAGAGCTTAAGTACTTTGGAAGTCCTTTAACAAAGGACGAATGAGGATAACAATAGGATAATCCAAAAAAGAGGGGGGGGAGAAGTGAACTTCTCAGAGACCGTGATTCAAATCCAATCCAAAGACGACTGTAGAATAGAGAACTCATCACAGGCTCTGCACGGTGCATTATTCAATACGCTTTGGGGCACTGAAATGGATGCCATTCACAGGAGTGATTCGAGAAGACTATTTTCTCTTTCCCCGCTTTACTCAAAGCAGGGCAGAATTTCCGGGCGCTTTAATGCGGGAGGAACTTACGCTTTTCGCTTTGCTTCAGGCAGCGATAGTATTTTCAAGGAATGGATAGACAGAATAATGGTTTCTGGCTCAATTGTGCTGCAGGGCAAAGAGTTTTGGATAAAGTCTCTGGAGACATGGACTGCAGGTGTTTTAGATATTGAGCCTCAGAGTGAAGTCGAAATGATATTTGCATCACCGGTTTCTTTCAGAAAGAGTTCGAGTATCGATATTCCGATTCCCTGTCCAGATTACATGAAGAGCCATTTTTCATTGTTCTCTTCTCTCACCGATGAAGTAGCCCATGAACCAAAGCTCACAATGCTTGAAGGCAAGACGATGCCTTTGAAGTTCAAGAGCCATCTGCTAATTGGCTTCGTCGGACGGATAAAGTTGTCGTTTATCAAACCGGTGAGATACCCGCTGCTAGCACATTTTCTTGGTCTTGGCCACAATTGCGCAATGGGTATGGGATCTACAATCGTTAAAGAGATCAACGCTCCCGAGAGGATTGTGAAACTCTGGAGGGAACTCAATTGGTTGAAAGAAAACTGAGAAGGATCTATCAGATGCTTCGGAAGATCTTTACTGAAGGCAGCATGACTCTTTCCACCTATGCCGAAGCACTTAATGTCTCCTCCAGAACTCTGCAAAGAGATATCAATGATCTTATCAGAATTGGATTTCCGTTTGAGCGCCATGGGGGCACTATAACTCTTAAGGGCAACAAGAGGCTTGGTATTCCCGATCTCGATCTCTCCGAAAGTGACAAACTCTTTGTAGCAAACCTTCTTAACCTTGCAGACTCATATTTTGGAGAGTTGGATCAAGATAACATCAGGTCAATGCGTCGGGCTCTGGCGAAGACGTTCATAAATAAGAAGCAAAGAAACCATGTACTAAGCACTTCGAATTACTACCATTTCCTGAATAAAAGGCTGGAACACGTCAAGTATTCAGTGCTTAAGACTCTTGAAACAGCAATGGTAGAAAACCGGCGACTCTTTGTGGTCTATGCTCATCCAAGTAAGAAAGACAAATCATTCCCTTTCGAACCAAATGCTTTGGTCTTCACAAAGAGTCACTGGTACGCCTTTGGTAGAAACACCCAATTAGAAGCCCGTTTGTTTTATCGAGTTTCGAGAATCAAAGAACTCATCCTCTCTGAGGAACAATTCGCACAACTTGGCAAAGAAGAAGTTGAAAAAATGCTTTCAAATGTATGGGAAGTTCACTATGGAGAAAGGTCTTACGAAATAGCTGTGAGGTTTGTACAATCAGCAGTTGAAAGATTGACTGAGACAGAGAGGCATCCATCACAAGTTGTTCAACATAATGAAGACGGGAGCGCAACTCTAACTGTTAATGTGTGTGGATACAGAGAGTTCATGTGGTGGGTTCTTTCCTGGGGTGCTCAGGCAGAAATTCTTTCACCACAATGGATAAGAGAAAAACTGGCAAAAGAGGTATGGGAAATTAGCAACCTGTATTTGAGAAATAGCGACAAATAAACTGTCGTTAATTCTTGTGGGATATTGTAATCATCTTTCTCGATGGGCTATATTGAAGCATACATAACCGGGGAGGTGGCGGTTTGGAAAAGAAAGATTATTCTTCTATCTTGAAGGTTTTAACCCAAAGATACTCTTCTGGAGAATTCATTCATACTTCGGGACCAAAGTCAGGTGAACCC
>LVBU01000102.1 GCA_001603185.1 Thermotogales bacterium Thermo_02
ATTTTGGAGACCGTCGCTCTGCCAATTGAGCTACTCGCCTACAGAATCGATTATAGCGGAACAGGCTCACCTTTTCAAGTGGCCAGCAAAGCGACACCCAATGAAAGAGTTATCATCAGGAGATAAGCAATAAGTGAGAGATCAAGCTTTTCGATCTTGTTCGGAAGCGGTTTTAGATAGCGCTTGGTGAGAACATAGATCAAGATTCCTACCGAAACCGGGATCAACGCCTCCAGCTCGTAGAGCTCGAATCCAAGAATTCCGTGGACAAAGATTACTCCGGTCAAAAGGAGATATGAGAGAGTGTGTGTCACGGGCATGGCCGTACTCTCTTTCGAAGGCCTCAAGAAGATCAACCTGCAGAAACTCACTGCCGTAGCGGTAGACGCTAGATACAGACCGCCTCGAACCCAGGGACAGCAAGACCTGTGGATAATTATCTCTTTAGTCACACACCCGGAAGTCAGAGGGAAGCCGATCATGGCGAGAGAACCGATCAAGAGAAATGTGTACTCCCACTTTGACAGTCTTCCGTTCCACTCGTCATACTTCTTCGTTCCGAGTCTGTAAGATATGTTTCCTACGACAAGGAAGAGAAGCGTCTTGAAAATGGCGTGACTGAAGCCGTGCCAGGAAGACGACTTATCGCAGTTGACCATCATGAAGCCTACCTGCGACATGGTGCTGTATGCGAGAAGCCTCTTCGCATTTAAAGAATTCAGGGCCATGTAAGCGCCGACGATAGCACTGAACAGACCGATCGAAATATAGAAGTCTTTCAGCCAAAGGAAAGAGTCGAAAGTTACGAATCTTATAGACAGATAGACGTCGATCTTCACTATAAGGGCCGAAAGAATAGGCGACACGTGAATCGGCGCGCTCGAATGAGCATCCGGAAGCCACATGGAGAACAACAGAATCCCCGATTTGACTGCAAGGCCCCCAAATATAAGGACAGAGGCGACTGTCGAGACGCTGTTCAGCCCTTCCATCGCAAAGGATCCGGTCTCCATATAGACCATGCCGATCCCGAGAAGATAGAGGTTCAGTCCCAGCGACGATAGGAGCAGATACTTGAGGCTCGCCCACGCCTGGCGCGCCTTCTTCTCGTAAGAGATCAGTATGAAAGAGATGATCGACGCCAGTTCAACGGTGACAAATATATTGAAGAGATCTCTCGAGAGGAAGATCGAGTTCAAAGTACCGAACAGAATAAGGATCAGCGAATAGAAGAAGCCGTCGTATTGTTTTCTAATCGAGTTAATAGTTATGGCAAGCATCACGAAGAAAGTCGAGAGAAGAAAGGGCATCGCAAAATCATCGATCGCGAGCCTTATCCCGAGATTACCCCACTCTCCGACATTGATTTCGACCACTCTGAAGATCTGAAATGGCAGTATGATACCGTTGGTGATCGTTGTCGCCAGAGCAATCGTCATGCAGAGCCTCTGTCTGTTCTTGAAAGCGAGGCAGACGATTCCACCGAGCACTGGAATGAGAATTAGTGTAATCATTCCTCTTCCCTCTCGAAATTTCTCTCTATCGTTTCCACGTCCATAGTATGGTAATTGTTGTAAATGATTATCGCAAGAACAAGCGAAAGACAGAGCAGAGCAAAGGATATAACTATCCCCGTGATTATTACCGCCTGAGGTATTGGATCGGCATAAGAGAGCGAGAAATCGCCGCTCACTATCGGGGGAATGATACCCCCTCTTGAACTTATCCCGGTGTACATCATGTTTATAGAGGTCTCGACGATTCCGAGCGATAGTATCTTCTTTATTATGTTCTTGGAGAGGATCATGCCTATTGTTCCGGCAAGCATCCCCATTATCGAGAAATAGATTACTATGCTCCCTGTCATAGCGTTCCCCGCCTGCTTATGAACTC
>LVBU01000615.1 GCA_001603185.1 Thermotogales bacterium Thermo_02
TATCGCGAAGACGCGAAAGCTGAGTTATCAGCTATGAGTAAAAACGATTGCATCAAGGAGGCGGCTCGACTCCTCAGAGATGAGTACGGCGTAGATGATGAGTTCAAAATCGCCGCCGCTCTTTTCAAGGACGCTCCAAGAGAGCTAGACTGGCACTTCAGGCTATGGCTTTTGGAGAACATGAACGAGGCGATCGAGCGGGCAACCGACAGAAAGAAGTACATCTTCTCGCTGTTGAAAGAGGACTTTCTCTGGTATAGGTTTATGAAGGAGTTCGATGACGATGTCTTCATGGGAAGGAAGGTGCTGGCCGATGTATCCGCTTGATTCAGCTGGTGAGAGCTCTCTTCTGGAGGCCTTCATAGAATACGAAGAGATAAGATACAGACTCGATGAGATCGACTCCAATTATCTCTCCAAGCAGTCCCGTGAGGTGTTCAAGATTATCTGCGATAACAGAACTATGGAGAGGGCGAGTCTTATGAAGCTTGTTCACGATGCGCTGGGAAGCTCTTCTCTACCTGTGGGAGAGTATCTTCTCGAGACCAATGCTTCCCGCCTTATCGACGAGTTCAAGGAAGCGGTCAAGAGAGACAGGTTTCAGCTGCTGATCGACGAACTCTCAGGTAAACTCAAGAAACACCAGATCGATGTAGAGCAAGTGCAGCAGAGAATCAATGACTTCTGCAAAGAGGAATCGGCATTCAATTACATAAGCACGAAGGAGGCCAACGAGCTTCAAAAGCAGTCTCATCTCGATCTGTGGAACAATGAGAGCAAGAGACTGTACTGGCCGTTCGCGTTTTTCGAGGATGTCCTCAACAGCCTGAGGGGAAAGGAGCTCGTGGTAGTCGCGGGTGAGACCGGAACCGGCAAGACTGCTTTCATGATAAACGCCGCTTCTCACTGGTCGAGGTTTGGAAAGACTGTGGGCTATATTTCGCTCGAGGTAGATGTCGTGGACCTGAAAGACAGAATCCACCAGAAAGACTTCGATGTCAACCTGAGCGCGGAATCGGATAAGCTCAGCGAAAAGGACAGGAAAAGGCTTCTTGCGAGTATAGACGATACGGCCAATCAGAACTTGTTCTTCTGTGACAGCGGAGAGAGATCGATCAATAAGATGATTGCGGGTATTAAACTCATGAACCAGTTGCACAAATTCGATGTTTTCTTCATCGATTATCTTCAGCTTGTAAGCTGCCCCGGAAAAGCGACAAAAGACATGGAGATCGCCGAAATAATGGGTTCTCTCAAGGCTCTTGCGATGGAGATACGCGTGCCCATAATAATCGGGTCTCAGCTGAACAGAGAGGTCTCGAAGAACGACAGGGGGATCCCCAGGCTCTCTAATCTGAGGGAATCGGGGACGATAGAGCACAGCGCCGATGTCGTGTTGTTCCTTTACAGACCGATTCTATACAACAGAGACGCTTCGCCCTGGGAGTACCAGGTGATAGTCGCCAAGCAAAGAAGCGGAAGGACCGGGACACTATACATGGAATACAACATGGCGAGACAGACGATGAAAGGATTGCACGAGTCGCAGCTGCCAGTTAGAAGCGGCGTGTAGATTTGCTCAAAAATAGGGACTCCATTTTTTGGCGTGAAGAACATTCCGCCGCCAGTAAAGGCTTCGCCTTTGCCAGTCTGCTTACGCAGGCCAGTATCGCTT
>LVBU01000103.1 GCA_001603185.1 Thermotogales bacterium Thermo_02
GGTTATAGCAAATGGCAGATCACTGGTTCCGGTTTATTAGGTTCAGGATCTAGAAGCAGAGGAATCCTCGATACAGACGAGAATTGGTCTGATTATGAGATAAACGTAGATCTTTTTTATACTGACAAATCTGGTTCAGATCCGCGAGGTTACAAGATTATCTTCCGAGCTCAAATAACAGATTCAAACGATCCTGCGCATCAATTGAATGGCTATTATCTCGATTTTGCTCCTAGGCGTCCCAGATTGGCATTGGAGAGTGTGCAGAAGGGTGAGGTTAGTTCCAATGTGGCATGGATCTGGTTGTACGATCTCGCTGGCGATAATTGGTTAGAGACTTTGAATAACACGTCGCACAGTCTAAAGATTATCGTTAAGGGTAATCAATTCGATGTCTACTTTAATGGAACTCACGCCTTTACAGCAAATCACGAGACTTTTAAGACGGGCAGAATCGGGCTCGAGACATACGGAAATGTCGAAGTGGTCTTCAAGAACGTCACTGTCAAGCCTTTATAAGCAATACCTTGAGATATCGAACACCTTTCGCTGAGCCTTAGACCTACGTTTCCACGAAAATTGAAATGCATTTCCGCAGGGTCCTGAGGAGACTCTGCAGGTCGTATTGTCTCGCCTGTTGATAGGAGTAAAATACCTGTCAGGGGGGTGAAAAACTTGAAGACCTTGATATTTCTCTTGTTAGCTCTTTTATTTGTTGGCTCTTCCATTCTTGCAATGCCTTCGCTCGGTCTGATAAGCGCCGTGGCGAAGACTGAATCGCTTTCGAATACGCCTCTGTCGGGCTTTGTCGGTATAGACGTTATCGGTCTCGACCTGAGGTGGAATCTAGGTCCGCTATTTGCCGGTCTAGCAACGCCCTTCATGATGTTCACGCTTTCGGAAGATACCGGTCTGGGATGCAACACGATACTACCGGGCATCGCCTGGTACGGTTATGTGGGGGCAAAAGCAGGTTTTGACTTTATCTACATCCGGGGTGATATCGGGCATACGCTGGCACTTGGACCGCAACAGCTCGGCTTCTCTCCGGTGAGACTTGGAGTCGGTTTCGAGGCAGGCAGGCTGTATTTCGAGTTCAACATTGTCGGAATTCTGCAAAACCTCAAAGAGACACTTGGAAAAGTCTATAATTTACAGCTCGGCTGGAGGTTCTGAGCAATCGAAAGATCTTGAATAGAGCAGAAACTGTGTTTAGTGTCTGGTGAATGGTAGATAGTCTGAAGAGAGATCATTCAAAGAGCTTCACCGTCTTTTCAAAACTGACTGTCGAAGTGCGGGTGGCAGCCGGGTTCGTCTGTGGGCTGGCAAGAAGGTTCTTGTTCAGTATTCTTATGCTCGAAGAGAGTTCTATTCCCCTGGTGGAGTTACGAATTTCGATGGTCAAAAGGTCATTGCCGATTATGCTGAAATACAGTTCGTCAACTACCTGATCGGTAAGCTTTGAGGCGTTGCTCTTGTCGCTTCCAGACCAGAAGAGAACGCTGCCGTTGTCAAGGGAGAGAAACAGAGAGGTCGCCGGCGGCGACGGAGACAGCGTACCGAAATCGTTGACCAACATTACTTTTCTTGCAAGTCTGAGTTCCTTCGTGATGATTTCCATGGTTGAAGTCAACTGTCTTTCGATAACTGCCTTTTCCGAGATCGAAGTGTAGGACCGCCACCATATATTGTAAACCGAAAGGGTGATTATCAGGACGGCGACTACTACGGCCATCGCTACAATCACCTCAATGAGTGTGAGGCCTTGACTTCTGCGATGTTCTAGAGCCATTATTTTGACCTCACGAATTCTATCAATCTTTTGCTTTTGCCATATTCTGTCTCCAGTAGTCTGCCGCTGACGTTAACTCCGCCAACGCTTATGGTAAGTTCATCTCCAGTTATATTCTGACCTATTTCAAGTTCTCCGGCTTCGACAAGGAGGCTTTCTGCGATCTTGGTGGAAGAGCTGTTCACCTCAAGAGAGAGAGTCAGAAAACTCAATAGCGAGACTACGGAGATGATAACGATTAGCAATGCTATAAGTACCTCTACAAGAGAAAAACCAGACGATCTGGTCCCCCCTGATTCCTTGAGATAAAGAGTATTCTCTGGCATCTCACTCACCCCATAGCTCTGAGGCGTTGACTACCACAATAGGTTCAAGCGTTTCACCGAGCCCATCGATCATATAGACAATACCGCCAGAACCGCCTCCACCTGAAGTATTAAGCGTTTTTGCAACTATCGCTCCGTTGAAAGACGATGTGCCGCTCATATTTACCGTCGAGTAAGGCGCATAGAGAACTGATTTTACAATGTCTCCGCTGACAGAGTTTCCCGTCGTGTTGATTGTACTGCTACCGCCAACAATAATGAGACCGTGGATCTCAAAGCCTTTGTTGCCGCTTCCGAGCGTGACGCTGGATGGACTTTCGATGTAGATCGTTCCGACCATATTGAAGCTTTCGAGACTGACGCTGCTCACGGTCGTATAAAGTGTCACTCTTGCCGGGTCGGCGTTGGTCTCCTTGTTGATACTGCCCGATGGGTCTGAGGTGAATCTCCTGACATACAGTTCCAGATCTCCATTACCCTTGAGCAATATGCTTCCCCGAAGATCCAGTTCGTCTATCACTATCTTTCTGACAGTGTCTGTAGCACCGGTATCTATGTAGAGTGTCGTGTTATTACCCACGACAATCTTCGAATAATAACCGTCGCTGCCGATCGTCTGATTGTTTGAAGCGGTCAACGATCCTCTACTGCTTAGCGAAGGGAATGGAGGAAAGGGAGGTAGTTTGTAATCCAATGAAAGATTATAGACTGCGCCGTCGGGAATCTTTTTCGCTTCATAGTTGCTTATGCTCGACAGACCAGTTCCGACCTTGCCCGTTATGGCGTAGTTGTTTGAAGAACCTATAGTAATCTGGCCGGAAGCGTAGAGAGCCATGTTTATTACTTCCTGTGCAGAAGTGGCCGAAGTGCCTTCATAAGTGACGACGCGGACGGCGTCTCCGGCCATCCCCATCGAGATAATTCGTGTCGTCTGTCCCTCTTTCCATACTGCAACGACCACTTCGCTTGTCTTTATCGATTCGAGGTTTCTGAAGTCATTGAGAGAGAGCCTGATATTTGAGGGCTGCCACTGCCCGGTCTTGTCGAATATTGCAAGCGAGAAATCGACGTTTCCGTTTGCGCTGGAAAGGCTTCCGTGAAGTACATGAACTTTATCACCCACGCTGGCTTTCGAAACGTAGTCTCTGGCAATGTCGACTCCCGATCTCGCGAAGAAGTATGCCTGCGTCCGCTTTTCCAGATCGTTTGTCTGGCGCGCTTTGCTCATCGCTATCGCCATGATAGTCGTTCCAAGTACCGCCATGATCAGAAACATAACCAGGGTCACACCGAGTATTACGCCGCTTCTACCCTTCATATAAACGCCTCCAGCTGAATCTACGGCCAACTGGTTTCCAGTAATTGGACTCGAGATATGTTTAGCCAGTTTATTCAGCAGTCCAGCCGTCTTGATTATACCAGTCACGCCATATAGCGGGTGTAGATAACACTGTCTCTGTGAACTGAAGAGCAGACTCAATCTGCAAGGCTTTTCTCAGGCACTGTATGAGATTCACGGTCACACTCTTGAGTATAGTTTGGCAGGAAGTCCGTCAACTGTATAATTGACTGTATCAATCTCCAGCAACTTTGAATCAATTGCCATTTAGGGGGTTTTGCGATGAGATACGAGTATCGATTTCCAGAACTGCCGGAGCTCAAAGACACTTCTATATGGGTAGAGAATAGGGGAAAGCGTCTAAGAACAAAGGTTGAAGGCAAGTGTCCACTCTGGTTAAGAGTAATACGGCGGTGGTATTTCGATATGTTCAGCTTTACCAAGCCTATCGTTCAGAGCCCTGACGGTAATTTCTACTCCCTCTATCTGCCTCCCATTCCAAGCCCGGCCCATGCCCGTATGTTCTCGTCGACTATATCCTCGATTTATTTCAAGAGGCCTCTTCCTCTTGCCGTGACCATAGGGGTTACCACGGACTGTCAGTATCTATGCGCGCACTGTAGCGCTGCCGGCCGTTCAGAGTCTGCCTCTATACTTTCTCTGGACGAACTGAAAAGAGTCGTCAGGGAGTGCCTGGATCTCGGGGTCTCAAATATCACTTTCACCGGTGGAGAACCGCTTCTGAGAAGCGACCTTGAGGAATGTGTGGCCTGCGTTCCTTCTGAACTGGCGACTTCTCAGGTCTTTACCAACGGACTGGCCCTCACGATCAATCGTGCCCGCTCACTGAAAGAGGCGGGACTGCACGGAGTTCAAATAAGCCTGGATTCGCCATCTCCCGAAGAACACGATAGATTGCGAGGAATGACCGGGGCGTTCAAAGCTGTCAAAGAAGGAGTGAAGAACGCTCTTGATGCCGGTCTTTATGTAGGCGTTTCAACCTATGCGACGAAGAGGGTCGCCCTTGACCATACACTTGTCAAGATCGTAGAACTCTGCCATGAGTGGGGAGCTCATGAAGTGAGCGTCTTTGACGCGATAAGTACCGGTAGACTGCGCGATCAGGAAGTAGAACTGCTGGATGCTCCTTCAAGAAAAGTCTTGCTCAAAGACGCGAAAGACATGAACCGCAGATACAGAGGGAAACTACGCGTCGTGACCCAGACCTGGACCAACAGCGGTCATGGTTTATCGAAAGTGATCGGTTGCCTCGCAGCTCATATGCAGTTTCACGTGACTGCCCAGGGCGATTTCGCTCCGTGCGATTTCACACCTCTTTCCATAGGAAACGTCCGCGAAAAGTCTGTAGCGGAGATCTGGCGGCTCCTCCTCAAACACCCTGCCTATTGCAAACGCTCAATGAACTGCAGAATGCAGGACCCCGATTTCAGGAAGAAGTATATCGACACTATTCCCGAAGGGGCAGATCTTCCGTATCCAATAGAGCTCCTTGAAAGTGAAAAGCGGCCCCAGTCTAATAGCTAGAATAGCTTTTCGTTGTGAGCTTTCTCAGACTATCATGAGAGTAGTAGCAGCCTGACTATAAGGTACAGGTTCGAAACTATCAGAGAGGCTATCGCCGATGGAAAACCCAGCTTGAAGAAGTCAAGAAAAGTGTTTTTCTGCTTGGTCTCTTTGTTTAGCATTTCAAAGGTCATGATGTTGGCGAGATGCCCGGTAAGGGTACCGTTTCCTCCGAGATTCGACCCGAGAGCAAGCGCTATCCACAGATCATACGGCAGTGGATAGAAGTGAGTTAGAGTCGCGACGATGGGTATGAAGATGGTCACTACGGGTATGGCCCCTGTAATCATTGCTATCATGCCGCTCAACCAGAGAATTGAGCTCGACAGAAGAATCGGGCTATCGGCATAGTTCAGAGCGATATTCGCGAGATCGGCCGATATTCCAGAGCTCTCCAGCGAATTAGCAAGAGCAAAAAGCCCGACAAAGAACGCTATGACATTCCAGTCGATTTCGTGAGCGATCTCGTCGAAATCCTTTCCAGTATAGAGAAGTAGAAAGGCTCCACCCAATAATGCAAAGAGCGACATCTCTATATCCACTACACTGTGCATTACAAATCCCGTTACAACGACGGCAAGAGTGGAGAGAGATACTATCATCAGTCTCTTGTTGGTTATCACTCCGGACGCTCTCATGTCTTCTATAAACCGGCTTTTCTTCGAAACCGATGCCAGGTCTTTAAGAATACCGAACCTCGACATTACCATGAGAAGAACATAGGAAATTGCGAGCGGTACAAAAACGAGCGCCGAGAAACTCAAGAAGGGGATTTTCGAGGCGTTACCGATTATGATATTCGGAGGGTCTCCGACCAGCGTCATGCAGCCGCCGATATTCGATGCGAGTATCATCACAGTGGTGAAGGCGAAGGGATTGAACCCGGCGGTATCTGCGACAAAGAATATTATGGGCATAAACATTATCATGGTCGTAACGTTGTCCATTATCATGGAAAACAGAGCTATCAGCCCGGCAAAGATCGCTGAAAGAAGCAGTATGTTGCCCCTGGTCCATTTTAGAGCCCTGATCGCAATATACTGGAAGAATCCTGTAGACTTAATCACTGCAACTATAACCATCATGCCTATCAGAAGAAACAGAGCGTTGAAATCAACAAACGCGGATATCGTCTCGATGCGCATGTCTTCGGAGACCTTAAGGGCTATCAGAAGAATTCCCGCAGTGAATGCGAGAAGAACTCTTCGCTTCTTTGAAAGTACTATTAGAGAAAATGCCAGCACGAAATAGATTCCTATGAATGCTTTACCCATAATCTACATTCTAGCACTTAAGTAGTTTTCTTCAATGAATACGGAGCTAGAAAACTATCTGCAAAAGAGCGAACCGGCAACTCGTTTCTCCAACAAGCAGACTTATCGGCTGGATTACTGACGGAACATCGATTCCTGAAAAATCGAAACGGGGTCGAACATTTGTCAGAAAGGAGCGTACAGGGTATCATTGATCCGGGTGGTGATTTTATGGTCCAGAAGGAAAATGTCCTTTTGAGAATTGAGACTCTGAAAAACTCCTTCACAAAGACGGAGACGAGAATCGCAACTTTCGTTCTCGAGAATCCGGGAAAGGCGATTTATATGTCGCTTACGGAGTTGTCGGATGCTCTAAAAGTAAGCGAAGGCTCTATAGTAAGGTTCTGTCAGAAGATCGGGTTCCAGGGATTCCACCCCTTTAAGATTGCGATGGCCATAGCTGAGAGCCCTTACAAAAGTGACAGTAGCGGTATATCAGACCCGGAGAATCTTACAGAACTCAAGAGTTACGTTGCCAACAGATACGTCGATGTTATCCGCGATACAAGCGAGTTCATATCCGAAGAGACTTTAAGAGATTGTGTAGCTTCCATCACCTCAGCTAAAACTATTCTTCTTGCGGGAGTTGGAGCCTCCGGGAACACCGCGCAGGACGCTTTTTATAAGTTCATGAGGATTGGTCTGAACTTCAAATACTCCAGCGACGCCCATCTTCAGGCTATGATGGCCTCCCAGCTGTCCAAAGCAGATATGCTTATGGCTATCTCTCAGAGTGGCAGTACTCTGGAGATAGTAGATATTGCAAATATAGCCCGGGGAGCCGGTTGTACTGTAATGTCTGTCACAGGCTATGCCAGATCTCCGCTCGCGAAGGTTTCCGATCACGTTCTGCTGACACCGACAAGAGAGACCCCATTCGAAAGCGGTGCTATAAGGTCAAAGGTCGCACAACTCTATGTGCTTGAACTGTTATTCATGGCAGTTTTTCAAAAGATCAGGACTTCCGGTCAGAAAAGCATAGAGAAGACGGCCCGGGCGGTGGCAAAATGGATTT
This sequence comes from Thermotogales bacterium Thermo_02, assembly GCA_001603185.1. GTDB lineage: Bacteria > Thermotogota > Thermotogae > Petrotogales > Kosmotogaceae > Mesotoga. Next base: position 7,370 of record LVBU01000103.1, read on the forward strand.
ACTAGTTTCCGGCAAACGCCGCTCAGAAAGGGGATCGACTTGGTTGAGATAGATCCGCAGGAAGATTTGCTCGTAATGTTTGAGCAACCCGATTTCTTCAATCCCGAATATGTAGTCATCGGAACCATACTGGATCGAAAGTGGCTCTTTGTGAAACATAGAATGCGCGAGACATGGGAGATCCCCGGTGGGCATATAGAACACGGAGAGAAACCGTTAGATGCGGCAGCGAGAGAGCTTCGCGAAGAGACCGGAGCTGTCGAATTCAGACTCCAGAGGATCTGCAACTACTCCGTATTGAGAGGCCTGGAGAAAACTCACGGCGTGCTGTTTTTTGCCGAGATAACTTCAATAGGCAGACTTTTGCCCGAAAGTGAAATTGGGGAGGTGAGAGCGATGGAATCTCTGCCCGCGGAGCTTACCTATCCCGAAATACAACCAGTTCTTTTCAGCAAGATATCCAGTTGGAGGAAGGCCAATGAGTGAGACCAATGCCATTTCTATCAGCGTAGACGGACCGGTAACAAGAGAGACACTGGTCAGGGACCTGAAGAGACTAGGTGTCAAAGGAGGTATGAGACTGCTCGTTCATTCCTCTCTGAGCAGTATGGGTTGGGTATGCGGTGGCCCGGTGACCGTAGTGAGAGCAATCGAAGAGGTTATCGGAAATGAAGGTACTCTCATCATGCCGACGCATTCGGGCGATCTAAGTGATCCTGCCAACTGGAGCAACCCGCCCGTTCCAGAATCTTGGTTCCATGAGATAAGAAGAACGATGCCTGCCTTCGATCGCGCCGCGACTCCCACCAGAGGCATGGGAAAGATACCGGAGACTTTCAGGAAGATGAAGGCGGTAGTGAGGAGCAACCACCCGCAAATGTCTTTCGCTGCCAGGGGAAAAGATGCAAAGTATATAACAGACGACCACGAGCTGGATCTCGGAATGGGAGAGGGCTCGCCGCTGGCCCGGCTCTATGATCTGATGGCGTATATTCTTCTGATCGGTGTCGGCCACTCAAGAAACAGCTCTCTTCATCTGGCCGAATACAGAGCCGACTACCCCTCGCGGGAGCTGTGTTTCGACGGTGCTCCGATAATGGATAACGGAACACGTGTATGGAAGAAGATAACCGACATATCTCTGGACAGTGATGATTTCGAAGTTATCGGCAAGGCCTTTGAAGAGAGAGCTCCACATCAAGTGAGCAAGGGCGCTATCGGTTATGCAGGTTCTTTGCTTCTTCCCCAGAGGGAGATCGTCGATTTTGCCGTCTCCTGGATGGAACTTAACAGAAAATAGCGAAGTCCGGTATGCGTTACGGGCTGTTTCTCTTGATGAATCGAACATAGTCTATAATATAAACCTGACAGACACGGAAGGAGGAGAATTAATACGATGAAGAAACTCGTTCTTGTAAGACATGGCGAAAGCACATGGAATAAGGAGAATAGGTTTACGGGATGGACAGATGTCGATCTATCTGAGAAGGGCAGAGAAGAAGCCAAGAAGGCCGGAGAGATCCTGAGGGCCGAGGGTTTCGATTTCGACCTGGCATACACTTCAGTTCTGAAGAGGGCTATCAGGACGCTCTGGTTCGTCCTTGATGAGATGGACCTGATGTGGATACCCGTGATTAGAGACTGGAGACTGAATGAAAGGCATTATGGAGCTCTCCAGGGCCTCAACAAAGCCGAGACTGCTGCCAAGCATGGAGAGGACCAGGTCAAGATCTGGCGGAGAAGCTATGATATACAACCACCGGCGCTCGAGGAATCCGACGAAAGATTCCCCGGTCACGATCGTAGATACGACACCCTTTCTGATGAACAGCTACCCCGAACAGAATGCCTGAAAGACACAGTGGCTAGATTCATGCCTCTCTGGGAAGAGGAAATCTCAGAAGACATAAGATCGGGCACGAAGGTCTTGATAGTAGCACACGGTAATAGCCTCAGGGCTCTCGTAAAGTACCTGGACAATATCCCGGACGACGAAATAGTCGGTCTTAATATCCCCACAGGCATCCCTCTAGTATATGAGCTTGACGACGATCTTAAGCCAATAAAGCATTACTATCTCGGAGACCCCGAAGAGATTGCAAAGGCCCAGCAGGCAGTTGCAAATCAGGGAAAGGCGAAGTGATAAACGACTTTAGCGCCAGGAGAAGCTACCGGAGAAGGTAGCTTCTCTTCTTGAATAGGCAGTCTGGAACTCTAAGCTCTACAGGAGAAGAAATGCTTTACAAGAAGGCTATTCTAGGATTAGCGAAGAGAATCTTCAAAATCACCTCCAGCGAAGGGTGTGTTCCACTGGAGTTCAATGGACCCGCCGGACTGTACATCCACATACCTTTCTGTGCGGACAACTGCGGTTTCTGCCCCTATAACAAGATAATCTATGACCGTGATCTTGCCGCGCGCTACCCCGATGCCGTTGAGATGGAATTCCAACTCCAGAAGCTAAGGTCTTTTGAGTCACTTTATATAGGCGGCGGGACCCCGTCGCTGGATCTCGAATTGCTCGAAACTGTTCTGTCCAGACTCAGAGAGTCCATTTCCGGGGAGATTGCGCTCGAGTTGCATCCGGCAGACGCGACACCGGGAAATCTTGACAGGATCAAACATATGGGTGTGAACTTTGTCAGCGTCGGGATTCAGTCTTTCGAAGATAACACGCTCAGAAGTATGGACAGGAAGAGACAGGACTCCGAGATCTCGAAAAAGGCTATGAGAGAGGTAATGAACTGCGGATTCGACTTTGTTGACGTTGACCTGATATTCGATTTCCAATTGAACAGAGAGAAGACGCTTGCAGATTTTCAGACTGCCATGGACTATGCTCCGGGGCAGATATCTGTCTATCCTATGATGAGATTCACCGGCACTTCATACTCTGGAACCAGGCACAACCCGCGCCTCGAACTTGAGATTCTTGAAGCTCTCAAGAACAAGGCCGCAGAGAGCGGTTACACAAGAGACACTCTCTGGACGTTTCGAAAGAAGGAAGCGACTCACAGATACAGTTCAGTCTCTCGCGAATTCTTCCTCGGCCTGGGCACGAGCGCCTCTTCCTTCAACGGAAGGGAGTTTAGAACCAACACCTTTTCACTTGGGGAGTACTTCGCAAGTCTCGAGATGGGTCGACTTCCCGCGAAGAGAGTCATTAGTATGAAGAGGTTAACTGCGTCGCTTTACTACTCATTCTGGTCGCTCTACGGCGGTTCGTTAAACTTGGCAAAGACCGATCGCCTGTTCGGAAGGTATAATCCCGGTCTGAAGACTATCCTCGCCTTCGCTGTGCTTTTCGGCTATTTAAAGAAGAAGGATAATCGCCTTGTGCCAACAGATAAGGGATTCAGCGAGCTTCATGAAATCGAAGAGGGATTGACGTATGAGTTCATAGATAGAATATGGTCGGAACTGCGTGAAGATGCCTCAAGAGATTCTCAAAGCGCTTCGTCGTCAGCCAGGTAGAAAGTCACGGGATCTTCGAATGAGAACCGTCCGGCCTTCCCCGAAGCCACTTCGCGAAGAAAAGTCTGTGCCCCTCTTGTATTGTCGTTCAATCCCTGTTTTGCCCTGAAATTTCTCTTATTGCAAAGCTTCTCCATAAAATCCTCATAGTCCGAGAACTCTCCACCAACATAGGCACCGAGCACATCGCTGCCATACCTCTCGGTAATGAGTGTCAAGACCCTTTCAAAAGCGTCCATGGGATCGAACTTCTCGTAAGGCAATGAACCGACGGCCAGTAGCTTTGTAACAGTGCGTGTCGAGTGGAGATTAGAGTAGAGTATTCCGGGCGTATCCAGGACGGAAACACTTTGCGAGACGTTTATCCACTGCACGCCTCTCGTTATTCCCGGTCGGTTTCCAACTGCCAGGGATTTTTTGCCCTTTAACCTGTTAATGAAGGTTGACTTCCCGACATTGGGCATTCCGACTACCATAAACCGCTTCTCGAAAAAGCGGCTCTTCACAAGGGGGACAACTTCTTTCAATATGAACTGCCTCGCATCCGCGTTCATGAGACTGGCCTCGATTACCGCAAGTTTGAGCGACACGAAATGCTCTCTCCATTGTTCGGTTATCATCGGATCGGCAAGATCGCATTTGTTGAGAACTACAATCCTTTGCTTGTTGTGGAAGAGTCTGTCGCTCTCGTAAGAACGACTGGTAATAGGTATTCTGGCATCGAGCAACTCGACGACTGCATCGACTGACCTGATATTCTCCTGGATCTGCCGTTTTGCTTTCTGTATGTGTCCCGGATAATGCATACATTGACCTCCGCATGGATTATAGCATGGCGCTTATCTTCGATCTTCTCGAAGATATTGCTATAATGGACTTGGTAAAATCCAAAAAAGAATTACGGGAGGTAAGAAAATTGAAGACAAACAAAGAATCGGTTGTCAAAATATCAGTTTCCGGAGAGGTATCGCATCCTCTTCAGAGAAGTCCTTTCAGACTGGAAGTAGATGGAACTCCCAGACTCTTTCCCGGCGTCGGCGGTATAACCTACAATTTCGCTCTTGGAGACAGCGCCTTCAAAATGACGGGCGATCATGTAGAACCGGACGTATCTACCAGGAATCCCGATAACGATAAGAACGGGGCATATGTCTCTTACTCGTGTATTGGAAACCGCGCCGTGATCATAAGCGGCGACGCCAAAGGCGAGCAGGGAATTGTTATTGGAAAGCACGGAGGAATAAACCACGTATTGATTCACTTTACGCAAGAAACGAAAGAGAAGATGGTTATTGGTGACAAAATGCAGGTGATCGGTTACGGCCAGGGACTCATTCTTGAGGACTATCCCACGATAAGAGTGTATAACATCGATCCAGATCTCCTGGAACGCATTCCCGTGAAAGAGATCGATGGCAAGATTCGTTTTCCGGTGAAGGCTATTGTACCGGGTTACCTTATGGGTTCGGGTTCAGGTTCGGGAAATCCCTCCGGAGGTGACTACGACATAATTACCAATGACAGGGCTCTTATCAGAAGGACCGGGCTCGACCGGCTGAGAATCGGCGATTTCGTTGCCCTTGAAAATCATAACGACTCCTTTGGTCTTGGCGGTTATATGGAAGGCTCCGTGACGCTTGGAGTAGTGGTTCACAGCGACTGCATAATCACGGGTCACGGCCCCGGAGTAACCGTTATAATGGCCGACGGAAATGGGATAATTGTTCCGGAGATTTCCGAGCGGTCCAACATTATTGATTTTATCTGAGCGAAGAAAGCTTCTAAAACTGAGCTAGATCGTCGGAGGTCGCTTATGAAGGGATTAAATCTGGGTGTCTGGGTAACCAGAAAGTCGCTCGAGAACATAGAGAGTATCGAAGAAATGTTGAAAAAGATCGCCCGTCTGGGTATCAGTAGAGCTTACGTGCAGGTAGTCGGCAGGGCCGATGCCCATTACAGGTCCGTCGTTCTTCCGCGTGCCGAAGAGCTGGAGAGCGATCTCGACGGCCTTCAGAAGAGTATTGATCTTGCCCGAGATCTTTCTGTGAACATTTCAGCCTGGATGAATGTAAACCTCGTCTGGAGCTTCGGTAAGCGCCCCTTATCGCCTGAACATGTTGTAAATGCTCATCCGGACTGGATTACCTACGACAGGAACGGGCTCTCTATGCTGGACTACTCTTCAAGCGATCTAGATGAGGTCTTCGGCCCATTCATCGATCCAGGAGTCCCGGAGGTGAAGGCATTTACGGCCGCCATCGCTAAGGAGATAGCCGGCTATGACGTTGAAGAGGTTCATCTGGACTTTGTCAGATATCCCTTCCTGGACTTCGGATACAATCCACTGGCTTTGAAATACTACGAGAGGTGGTCTAAAAAGACAGGCGTATTCGACTCTGAGGAGAGTTTCGAAAGCTTCAGACTCGACTCGGTCACCGAACAGGTCCGCATGATTTCCCAAGCAGTAAGGGAACAGGGCAAAAAACTGTCGTGCGCCGTTTTCGATGATTACTCAGAAAGGGCCGTAAGAGAACGTCTTCAGCCGTGGATGTCCTGGCTAGAAGACGGCCTGATAGACTCTGCCGTCGTTATGGCCTACGGAAAGGACCCGGAAGAAGTGATAAGGCGAGTCGATAACCTGAGCCGACTCCACGGATCACTTAAGGGGATTAGAATCGGCCTGGGCGCCTTCAACTACTCCTCCAGATTGGACACATTCATGGGACTGATAGAGAGAACTCTCGAATATGAGCCCGATGAGATTACTCTCTTTGCACTGAGTTCGATAGACAAAGAGCTTGAAGAAAAACTGTCTATATGATCCTCCCCGATAGCAACCTTGAAAACAATTCGAGGAATGGAGGCGAAGATCTTAATTCTCGAAAACACCCCGACAATAGAAACTCAGAGGCTGATTCTGCGGAAGTTTACCGAAAACGATCTCATGTCGCTGTTAGAGCTACTGAGCGATGCAGAAGTCAATACCTTTCTTCCCTGGTTCCCTCTGAAAACTAAAGCCGAAGCAATGGTCTTTCTTGAGAGGGACTATCTCTCCTATTACTCAAAACCTTCAGCGTATCGTTACGCCATCTGTCTGAAAGGAGACAGCAAACCGATTGGCTATGTGGTCTTGAGTGACAATGAAAGCCACGATCTTGGTTATGGTCTGAAAAAGGAGTTCTGGCACAGAGGCATAGCTACTGAAGCGGCTACGTCCATAATTGAGAGGGTCGGGAAAGCCGGCTATCTATATATAACGGCTACGCACGACGTAAAAAATCCTCACAGTGGTGAGGTAATGAAGAAGCTAGGTATGACCTATCGATACACATACGTTGAACAGTGGCAGCCGAAAGACATCCCTGTGACTTTCAGAATGTACCAACTCAACTTTGACGGTGATGAAGATCGGACATATATGGAGTACTGGAACGTTCGCGATACCCACTTTATCGAGAAGATCGTTTAGAAGCTAGAAAATCGTACGATAAGAAAATCAGGACACTGCACTTGAAGCGCGAAAAGATGCGAGCTGGCACGTGAGAACTGGAGAAGTTCTGGAATCATGCCAATCGATACTTGAAGGAGGATGTTTCTGAATGCTTACACGTAATGACTCAGCGACGAGGGATATTTGCGATAGAATTAGGGAGCTTCTTGATGGTGCAGATCGGTATGAGGCTATCAAGGAGATTACCAGAAGCTTTCTTGGCACGAAGAAACTTTCGGAAGACCGCTATATCTTCGGTTTCTGGGTTCCGGGAGCAAAGGATGGATATATTAGAGACTATCTCGATAGCGTCTATCTAGAGTTGCTCACTCCCAAAGACAGAACCGCAATCGTAACCGACAAAGAGAGCGAAATAGCTTTCGACATAGATCGTATTCATCTTGACGCCGTAGATGATTACATGGTCGTCGTCCTGGATGGCGTCCCGGCAGGTAGTAAGGATAAATTTGGCCTCTTCTACTGGGTTAAAGTCTCTCTCCCTTCTTTTGAAGGCTATATCCGCGACCCTCTGGCCGTTTCTCTGCCTTTTGGCGTCTATGCTCCCGCCGAGCTCTTTGACATAGACTCCATGCTTTCGGAAAGGCGCGACAGAGATTACTTCACAACACATTACGACATGCGTTTTGATGACGGGAGCTATCGCGCAAAGGATATAGGCATGTGTCTGGAGATTCATACCGAGACGGCTACTCCCGAAGGCTCTATCGCCGGATTGACACGTCGCTATAAGAAGATCGCCGGAATAATGAGAGATAACGAAGAGGCCGGAAAGCCTTTAACTGATGGATTGAACGCAAAGGACTTGAACTGGATAGGCTTCGATACGATAGAACTTATGCCCGAGGTGCCGACTTCTGAACGACAGGAGATAACCGGGAAGACCGGTGAATTCTTCATAATCTCAGACGAGAGTGACAGAGAGATAACGGTGACGCTGAAGCGGCCGGATATATCGAACTGGGGATACGACACGCCCGTTCTCGGTTCTGCGGCTGTCAGCCCTTCTATTCTTGAAACACTACGACCGAACGAAATGCTTGAGTTCATTGAGACAATACACACCATGCCCGGTCGCCCTATTCAGCTCTGCATTGATTCCGTTCTAGGCCACTGCGACTTTCAGGGCGCCTTCCTTCTTGAGACCTACGATCGCGAACCGGTCGTGCCAAGAGACCCGAAATATATACACAGTCACTACCTCTCGGGCCATAACATGTATGGTCGGGATATCGATTTTTCGCACCCAAACGTAAGAGCCATGCTTATAGAGCTTCTGAGACGGAAGATAGATCTCGGGTACGATTGCATTCGTGTTGACGGCGCTCAGGACTTTATCAAGGGGCGCGATGAAGAGACAGGTCTGAGGATTCAGGACGACGTATTCTTGAGAGAACTCGTGAGTGTTGAACAGAATATTTGCGGTATCAGGAGGAGACTCGACATTAATCTTGAGGATGGGCGCCCCTGGCCTGACGACTTGAACTGGATGTACAATTCGAAGTATCTCGATCACTCCATAGAAATGACACTTCCCGGAGGTATCGTTCCCAAGCAGTGGAGCCCGATTATCTTTGCGCACAACGTCCACGGCAAGTTCAAGTGGTTTATGGAAAAGTGGGACCGCTTCGTCGAGGTCTATCGCTATGGGCAACACTGGATAACCGGTCAGTCAAATCACGATAATGCCCGTTATTTCTACAAGATGGTCTCTTCAATTCCCTCGATTGAGTACAGCCCCGGCACTCCTTACTCAGAATATCATAACGACCAGCTTGGAAAGAACAAGAAAGAGATCGTTCACAACGCGATGGATCATAACGCCCTGTCCGGGCTGATGCTTGCCTTCCTGCCAGGTCATCCGATGTTCTTACTCAACTCGCTCGTTCATACTCCCTGGATGTTTCTTCGCGATATCGATGACACCTATTCGGTGGTCATCCTCGCAGGCGAGGGTGCGAAGTTCTTCGAGTGGTATGTTGACAGAAGCGTTTTCGAGAGGGGAGACAACTTCCCCGGTGTCAAAGCCTTCGGTTTCAATAGATACGAAGACCTGATGATGCCGGTCAATTCCAGGAAGTCCGGCTTCCTGAATCGCCTTTATGAGCTATCAAGCAGGGTAAAGACCGATGCTGTCGCCGTGCGCTATCTCTTCGAAACACCTAAGGAAGCCGGCCGCTATTCCAGCGTAAATGAACTGAAAGCCGAAGCAGAGAGAATAATCTCTTCACGAAAGGGTGAGGAGATTTCGGATCGCGAAAGCAAGGCAGATATGGCAAGAAAGTTACTCAACAAGAACAGAAGGGTCTTCATACGCGAAAGAGAGTACTTGTCCGAATTTCTCTCCAGAGAGAACCTGAACGATAAATTACTGGAGACCTCGCAAATCTCCCAGACCGTTGAAGACCTGAAGCTCCAGATAGAGAAGATCGATTATCTCCTGGAACTTACCGACCGTTCTCTATCCTCTCTTCTCGAACACGCGTCGAACATAGATGCTTACGATCTAGACTCCTGGGCAAGAGATCCAATACTAAACTCACTCGCCAGCGAGCGACTGAAGGAGAACGGGCTCATCTCCCCCCGGAAGCTCAAGGCCTTCGCCAGAACTTTTATGCGCGACGCGAGAGATGCCTGCAAGGTGCACAAATACGAAGATGCTCTCGATCAAGAACGTGTCGCTTTCAACTACGCTCTTCGAACCTTCCGGACAGAACACGATTGGTTGAAAGCCAATCCAACTAACGATATACGCAGAGACTATTTTGCGAGGAAGCTCTTTATTAACGGTGCCAAGGACATCGGAGACTGGGGCGACAAAGGCGACAATCTGAACTGCAACACGATCTACTACGGTTGGAGAACGGCACCCGACGACAGCAGCCAGATATTTTTCATAGCGAACATGGAGGGAAAACCTATCGATAGCTGCCCTCTCGATCTTTTCCTGAACCTGTCAGGAGAGTGGAAAGTAGCGCTTTCGTCGCCGTCCATTGGCAAACTCCCGCGAGTTATCGACAGATCATTCAGACTGAAGAATTTTAGAAATGGTGAGGTTCTGGTCCTAGAAAAAATAGGGACAGACTCTATTTTTAGAAGAGACGTCCACCGTCCTCCGAGAAGAGCATGAAAAGCTGAAAAGCCGTCCTTCGTCCTTCGTCCAAGATCATGAACCCGTCCTTGGAGATCGGAAGAGCAGTTCATCGTTCCGACGCTCCGTGTCCAGGTTCTTGGCGGTCTTACAGACAACCTACAACGCACAACCTACCACGGTTCTTGCTGCCCGCGAAGCGGAACTGGCGTGACGCAGTCGTACTGGCCGCCGAAGGCGACTGGCCTGCGTAAGCAGACTGGCGGTTCCAAGGAGCGAGATCCCGTATAAGAACATTACGGGATGACATTTACGAGCTCTTTCTCACAACTCTCCACGCCCCACTCTCCACCGATCTTATGCCCGCGAAGCGGAACTGGCACGACGCAGTCGTACTGGCGCCACGAAGTGGTACTGGCC
>LVBU01000616.1 GCA_001603185.1 Thermotogales bacterium Thermo_02
CCGTATAGACTATAGCCAGTATCGACAGAGTCGCAAACACTAATAAACTCAGAAAAAATCTCATTATACACCTCAAATCGAAATTCTCGAAAACTTACCTAGAGCCGATAATATTACTCGTATTTAATATCCTAAAAAAACAGTCTCCGGCTAAAGTTCGAGTGCATTTAGGAAAGACCTATAATCTTAGCAAATACAGACGACACAACTACTAGCAAAGCATCCCGTGACCGTTCAATACAATTATATCAGAGATATTGATCTAAAGTGAACTAGTTCACAAACTTGATGTAAAATCTTGCTATTTCGAATACCGGCAAATAAGAGGTCATGCAAAGGCCTTCAGTTCTGTAAGAGGCATTTCGGGAACCATACCCGAATGTTATATAATCTGCTTGGCTTGAATACCTACATACATTGGAGGGATACCATGGAATTCCTTGCAGTACCTGTGCCCGAAAAAGTCGCTGACTTCGAGAAAAATGGTGAGTTTGCCAGAGCTGTGGCAGAGATCGATTTAATGCTTGAATACGCTTCTTCAGCAATGCTCCGACAGAGACTACTCTGGGAGAAAGAACGTCTGAAGAGAATAGAAGAGAACTACACATACAGCTCACAAGAGGCGTTAGACCTACTGTCTGAAACCTTTATCGACCTCAGTCCGGAAGAGTTCGAAGATTTGAAGAAGAACAAGAAGCTCGATTCGATAATAATAGACGGGAGAGAATTCTATGAGAAGAGATTCGACAAGAATCTGATGTTTCTGGACAATAGCTACGAGGCAAGGCTTAAAGAAAAAGACACCATCAGATCAAAAAACAAGACTCTTCTGCACGAACAGATAGACAGACTTTCGAGGAACAGGAATCCATTGAAATTCAAGGTCCAGGCCGGGATTTACCTGAGAGCAAAAGTGGGCTTTCAGGATGAGACTCTTCGTTGCTGGCTGCCGGTTCCAAGAGTCGGAGATCAGATCGCAGCCGTCACTCTACTTGAAACAAGCCACGAAAGATATTCTCTGGCTCCTCTGGCCTCACCGCAGCGAACGATCTTCTTTGAAGCTCCGGCTGAAGAGGGAACCGAATTCTCTGTCAAATTCGAATACGAGATCTCTGAGATAAGCTGTTCATTTGACCCGTATACGGCCGAAGATATCGACCGGAGTAAATTCGGGAATTATCTCTCAGAGAGGGCTCCGCACATAGTCTTCACACCATATCTGAGAAATCTTGCCCTGGAAATAGCCGGCACCGAAAGGAACCCCTATTTCATTGCAAAACGTTTCTATGAATGGATCTGCGAAAACGTTAGATACTCGTTCATGAGCGAGTACGCTCTCTATGACAACCTCGCTGAGTTTGCTGCCGTGAATCTCAGGGGAGACTGCGGAGTAAAGGCACTGCTCTTCATAACGCTCTGCCGTATCATGGGAATACCCGCGAGGTGGCAATCTGGCTGGTATGCGACCCCAATAAGCGCAAGTCCTCATGACTGGGCTCTGTTCTGGGTAGAACCGCATGGCTGGGTCCCTGTAGATTGCTCTTTTGGAGGTGCTCGCAAGGATATACCCATATATAGAGACTTTTACTTCGGAAACCTGGACGCCTTCAGAATGGTCAGTAATTCGGCCTTCATGTCTCCCCTGTCGCCGGTGAAGAAGTTCTACAGATTCGATCCGTACGATAACCAGGTTGGAGAAATCGAAACCGACAAGAGAATGTTCCGAAGCTCGTGGTTGGAGCACGAACTGAAAATCTACTCGTTTGACCGGCTGGAGGAAAAAGAGTTGTAAGAAGCGTGGAGGGTGGAGCCGAGAGTTCCGCCCGATTGGAACAGAGGTAAGGGATGAGAGGATAGAGGTAAGAAAACCAAGAGAGACGTTCGCTTCGCTCACGAGAGAAGCGAGACTCTTTCTCCTCTTCTCATCAAAATAGAGACGGGCTCCTTACGTCTGTTGTAGATAGTTAAGCTATGACTTGAATTATAAGGAAAGATTTTTCTAGAATGATAGTGGCAGTCAGGGAGGAGGTAGAGACTTGGAGTCTATCAGCCTTCCTAATAAAG
>LVBU01000104.1 GCA_001603185.1 Thermotogales bacterium Thermo_02
GTTTTTCTTCGTCGTTGCTGAAGAAGTATTCTTTGGGGTTCTCAGCCATTTTCGTGACTTCGCCAAAGAGGTTCTCCATTACATTCTGTAGCTCTTCCCGCTCGGATAAATCGAAGTTGTCTTTCAGTATCTTATCTAACTTCTCTTCATCTATGCTATCCTTGTCAAAATTCTCAACCAGGCCGAACAGTCTTTCCAGAAGCTCTCCGATTCTTTCCATAGTTACCTCCTGCATAAGCTATTGATGTATTCTTTTAACGATCCCTCTTCTATCTTCAGCTCTTCAATTGTACCTTTTTCCATCGCTGAAAGGAGAATCATAACGAAAGTGTCGATATCCAAACCTTCTAGACCTGCTTCTTCGAGAGTGTCAATATCCACTGCGCCTTCTTCGGTTAGCCTTGCCAGTTCAATTCCGAACTGGAAATCGAGGTCCTTTATCTCTTCGAGGTACTCATCAAGAAATAGATCGATGCTAAAACTAAGACCTGTCTTACTCCACAGGAAAAGATGCAGGAGTATTCTAAAGACGGCTGTAGTTACTCCCTTACCGGACATAAAAAACCCCATAGCGTATGAAAGAGACTGCTGCATAGGTATATGTCCTTCAAGACTTAGAAGCGCGGATACGAAAAGTCCAAGCTCTTCAGTCTTTATTGATCTACTGGACTCGGGGATTCTGCCCCCGGCAAAAGCTGAGACTCTCTCTAGCAAGTCTGAGAAACTCTCGCCCGCTGAGAGAAGGAACTCGATTAGTTTCTCAAAATCCAGTTTGCCTCTAGAGATAAAGCGAAGGGCATCAGTTTTTTTCATTGGGTAAAGCTCTTTCTTTATCATCTCAAGGTAGATTGCTTGAGTTAACGGTTCTTCGAATGCCAGTTCGCTTTCGACCTTGCCGTTCTCGAGTTCCCAGTGGAAAACTATCGTGTTCCGCAGTTCCGCATAGTCTTTGCCTTCAAGGCATTCCAGTGCTTTTTCATATTCACAAGACATGTAGAGTAATCTAGCTTGAAGTACGAGTCCTTTTTCCTCTCCGGTCAACCGGTAGTACTCACCACTGTGAATCACAGCTTCTTCAAGAAGACCGAGATTCTTCTCGGCTATTGCAATCTCATAAAGAATGTCGGGCGCTCGCGAAATAGAATAAGCAGACCTCAAATCCTGCAACGCCTCAAAGAGCATACCTAGCTTCGAGCGAGAGTAGGCAATATTATAGTAGCATTGCCACATATTATCATCGCTCTCCAAGCAACTTATGAATACTCTTTCAGCTTCTAGAAATCTCTGCAATTCGTTTAGCAGGACGCCCTTCCTGAGAAGCGCATCGGAGTGAAGCGGAAAGGAAGCTCCCAATCTGTCGATGACTTCAAGAGCGGAATCGTAAGCGCCCTGGGAGATGTACGCGTCTACAACCCCCAGAAACGGTAGAGAGAACTGACCATCAGACTTCTCTATAGACAGAAGATGGAAAGTTGCAGCGTCCTCGTACTCAGTCTTAAGCTGAAGCAGTCTTCCTATCTCATAGTATCCGATATAGAAATCGCTGTTCATCTCCACGGCCTTTCTAAGCTCTACCTCGGCGTACTCGTATTCACCGTTTTCTCTGTGGCATAGACCTTTGTAGAAGAAGTATCTGTAATCCACCGAAAGGCGTCCCGCCAAGTCGAGAAAGCCTTTTGCCTCTTCATAAAAGCCTCGGTTTAGTGATCTCTTAAGCGCCTCATAGTAGTAAAAAAGTAAGTATGACCCGTAATAATCATCGGGCTTTATTCTGTACTGTGCCTCGAGCCCTCTCAGAATAATATCTATATCGATCCTGTCTTTATCGACTACTGAAGGCAAGTCTTCAGCGAGCACCGGCAGCTTCACCGGCAGGTTATTCGCTTTAGCCATTTCCGGCTTCAGCGGGAGATAGACAAGCACTGTATTATCATTCAAAATATCACCTGCATTCAAAGTAATGGTTTGCGACAAACCCGCGCATATTGTATAATACCAGAAGAGCAAAGGAAATATACGGGAGGTATTTAGATGGTAATTCTTGCTTATGTTCTTATAGCTCTGCACGTAGCAGTAAGCGTGGGACTTGGTGTTGCGGTGATGATGCAGATGTCGAAATCGGCAGAGCTCGGAGGAGCTTTTGGTGGCGGTGCTTCTCATACTATGTTCGGTAGAAAGAAAGGTCTTGACACAATGGGTAAAATCACCCTTGGCCTTGCAATAGGTTTTATGGTCAACAGCATTCTCATAGCCTTTGTCGTGTCAAGAGCTTTTCCTGTTTAAGGTGGTCTAATTGCAGAGTCCAGAAGAGCAACTTAAGAAGCTCTCCAGAAATCACGTCTCGCTCATCTCAGAGAAGGAGCTACTGGAGAAATTGTCCAGAAAACGTCCGCTTAGAGTGAAGCTTGGAGTAGATCCTTCCAGGCCGGATCTCCATCTTGGTCATGCCGTTGTTCTGCGTAAATTGAGGGAATTTCAGGAGTTTGGCCATCAGGTTATCCTAATAATTGGCGATTTTACAGCCAGAATTGGAGACCCTTCTGGACGTTCAAAGGCGAGACCAATGCTCTCCAGAGAAGAGGCAGAGGTTAATGCGGCTTCTTATAGCGATCAGGCCTTCAGGATACTCGACAGGAATTTGACTGATATTCGATTCAACTCTGAATGGCTCGATCCATTGAATTTCGAAGATGTTATAAGATTATCTGCGAAATATACCGTTGCGAGAATGCTGGAAAGGCACGATTTCTCCAAGAGATATTCCGAAAACGAACCGATAAGTGTTTCCGAGTTTCTCTATCCGCTTGCTCAAGCTTACGACTCGGTTTTTGTGAAGTCCGATATTGAGATCGGAGGCGACGACCAATTCTTCAACTTGGTTGTGGCACGGAAGATCCAGGAAGAGTACGGTCTGGAGCCGCAATCTATACTTACGGTTCCTCTTATAGAAGGGACTGACGGAAATCTCAAGATGTCGAAAAGCTATGACAACTATATAGCTTTTGAAGACACTCCGAGAGAGATGTTCGGCAAGTTAATGTCTATTCCCGATACGCTTATCGTCAAGTATATGGCACTCCTTACCGACAGAACTGATGAGGAGATACAGCGCGTAAGGGAGAAACTAGACAAGAAACTCTGCAACCCCAGAGACATAAAGATGGACCTTGCTAAAGACATCACAGCGCAGTTCCATAGTGAAGAAGCGGCCTCTTATGCAGCCGATGAGTTTGTAAAGATCTTCCGTCACAAGGAGCTTCCCGATGAGATTCCCGAAATCAAGTTAGGAAGCGACAGTATCTCTGTAGTAGATTTGCTTGTAAACTATGCTAATATTTCTTCAAGAAGTGAAGCGAGACGCCTGCTGGAACAGGGCGGTATAAGAATTGGTGAAGAAGTAATCGACGATATTCACGCAATCATAGCCATTTCTGAAGACAATGTTCTGAGAATTGGAAAAAAGCGTTTCTATCGCCTTGTTAAGTGCTGAAGACTCTTGAATAAGGACACGCTTTTACTGTATAATAAACCCGTAGTCTGCTGCAAAAATGACAACATTTCGAAAGGGGGTAGGATCCATGAAGAAGCTTTCTATACTGGCATTACTCGTTGTTACTTTAGTGACCCTGACTCTGGGTGTCGAGTACAGCGATTTGTCAGAGAATCACTGGGCCTACGACAGCGTTATAAAGACAACAGCCGGTGGTCTGTTCATTGGTTTCCCCGACGGCACATTCAGAGGTAATGAGAATGTTACACGTTACCAGCTGGCCATGACGCTTGCTAGGTTCATGGATTATTCCGATGCCGGGGACGCTAAGCTTCAGGAAGTTGTCTTTGCACTCACAAAGAAAGTGGCTGGTCTTTCTCTGGAGATCTCTGACAACAAGAAGAATTTGGTTGATTTCATGGCGGAATTGAGGGCTCTTGAAGCTACTGTCGCTTCTCTCAAGGACAGCGGTATTATCGGAAATTACGTCTCTTCGAAGACATTTGACGATACCGTTGCGTACCTCTACAGAGAGATTGACAGGCTTTCCGGCGAAGCAGCAAGTGCCAACGATGGAGTAGCAGGTCTCAGGGCAGATCTGGAAGCTCTTCTGGGAGTCAGGGAGGACATAGCCGGTCTTGATGCAAGACTCAAGGCTTTAAGCAATTATGCCTCAGAAATCGAATCTCTCAAGAGCAGAGCTACAGATCTCGAAGTAACTGTCAAACTGCTAGGACAGGCGCTTGCGAACATGAAGGTGGAGGAGAACAAACAGAAGAGCGAATTCGACGGTCTCAGTTCCAGAGTCGATGTGCTCGAAAACGTAGTCAACTCCGTTACCTCCGACCTTTTCGCTTTGAGGAAGGCAATGGTTACAAACGCAGATCTCGCAGACCTTGAGAGCAGGTTGCTGGCCTCTATCAAGGAATCCGCACCAGATCTGGAACCGTTTGTAACGAGCGATGAGTTGAATGATAAGCTTTCACTCATGTACACTAAGATCCTCAGAATTCAGGACAGTATGTCCAAGATGCCTGAAGTCAAGTACTACGACGCCGAAATTGGCAAGATCGAGGTCGCGCTCGCGGATATTGACGAAACTTTCTCTGTTATCTTCGACCAGGTAGATGCCAACATAGCGAGACTCGACAATCACGAGAAGCTTGTCACCTCGATCGAGAAAGAACTTGGCACGAAGGCTTCCGCAGACGATCTTGATGCACTCAAAGGGAAGGTAACGGACCTCGAAGTAACTTCGAAGATGCTTAGCAGTGCGATAATGGCTGCGAACAAGAGAATTTCTGAACTAGACTATGTAACTCCCGATCAGCTCACGGCCAAGCTCAACTTCCTGTATAAGAAGCTTGGATTGACTGAAGAATCGCTCAAGGCTGAACTCGCACTTCTTTCGGGCGAAATCGATCTGGTTCAGATGGAAGTCTTGATGAACACAGAGATGCTGGAAGTCGCCTTTGACCAGATAGATCTTAACATTGCGAGATTGGATAAGTACGGCAGAGATATCGTTTCCCTTGATGGAAGAGTGGACACACTGGAAGCGAAGACGGCCGTTCTCGAGGACGAAGTTGACAGTCTGAAGAGCATAACCAATTCGCTCGCAATGCAGATGTTCAAGCTAGACAGGGCGAAGGCAGACAAGGCCGATCTTAAAGCAGCCGAAGAGAGAATCGCTTCTCTTGAGGCAAACGATGTAGTTATCGAAGCCAAAATTGCCTCTCTCGAAGCTACTCAGAAACAGAATATCATCAATACAAATGCGGCGATCATACTATCTTTTGTTGCTCTCGCATTTGGTGCTGCAGGGTTACTCCTGAAATGAACATTTAGTGCAACTTAGCTACGTGTGTATTTGCTTTTGTTACATGAAATGTGGTATATTTACGTTATGCGCATCACCAAAACCAAAAACACTCTTATAAAGGGGGTAAGTGTGCATGAAGAAGCTTGTTGGAATCTTAGTGGTACTCTTGGCCATCTCGGTCGCTTTCTCGGCAACCATAACATTGAAACCCTTCATTACAGGGACACTGTCTGGTTGGACGAAACTGGATAACACCGGTTTGACCACCGATCTTGGCTTCACTCTGAAGTCTCTTGGCTTTGGAGCCACTGCAGATGTTACCGCACTAAAGTTCAGCCTTGCTATTGACCTAGTAGGTGGTACGGCGGCTCTGAACTGGTTCACCGTTGAGAATGACAAGGCAGCAGCCAGCTGGTATGCGAACAAGTCTTTCGGTTCCGATAGCGGAGCAGGTCTAGGCTGGTTCCAGTGGTACGGCATGACCAAGTTCAAGACCTTCGTTCTCAACATGAAGGAACTCGGTCTCCAGGTCGCCACTCAGGAAGCTCTTATAGGTGGTACTGACAGAATCGCTCTTTACGGTGCATGGGACATGTTCTCTCTCGCACTCCAGACTGGTATGGCCGGTCTCGGCTGGAGCGGGGATATAATTGCTGAAGCAGTTCTGAAGCCATTCGCTGGTCTTACTTTGAAGGCAGGACTTGAGGCTAAAGACCTGACGGGAGCTGCAGTATTTGACTATGTAGTCGATGCAGCTTACAGCTACACTCTCGGTCTTCTGACCCTGAATCCTTATGCAAGATATGCCAGCACAAAGGGCCAGTATGTTGGTCTCAATGCAAACTACGGTATCGGTATTCTCTCGATAAAGGGTGGCGTGAGATACGATATAGCCAACAACAAGTTCCCTCTGGCGAACAACTTCATCGAACCGTCCATCAAGAAGGACGGAATCGGCTACGCCGGTGTGAAGTTCAACTACGAGTACGACTTTGCTGCGGCTACACAGGCTATGAAGCTCGGTTTCCTAGTCAAGTCTCTCGGCTGGGCAGCCGGTCCAGTAGCTCTTGACGCAAAGGTCGGTACCGGTGACTTCAGGTATGATGATGGCAACGGAAGAGCTTTCGGTAAGTATATCTACGGAGATATTCTTGACACATCCGCAGGAATCGACATCTCAGCAGCTGGAAGCGCAGCACTTACACTTGCCATGGGCACTTTCAAACCGAAACTTGAAGTCAGCGGTGGTTACTACTTCAAGGACGGCGGCATGGAGCTTATCACCAGCCTCGGTTTCCCTGTCTTCGACCTGATCAACTTCAAGGCATGGGTAAAGATCCTTCCCGCGGTTGACTGGTACGTAAAGCTGTACTACGACTACGCATTCTGATTTTGCTTTAATAGAGAACCGGCCCCCTGTTGGGCCGGTTTTTCTTTGAGGTGGCTTTATGAGAGGCATATATATCTTTCTCGGAAACCTGATTATGGGTATAGCAGTAATAGTAGCTCTGATTTCTGGAGGCAGCACGTTTATAACGGCAATACTAGAAGGAACGAGTCCGAATATAAACATCAGCGATTTCATCTTCCCGATGGTTTTGTTTATAACCGGTTTCACTATTCAGTTCTGCTCGCTCGCAAAAAGATACTTTGTACCGATTGTCTGTGAACTCTTGCTCAGTGCTTCACTCGTATTGTACATAAGGGAGAGTCTAGACGGAGGATTTTCCTGGTGGTTCGTATCTTTGAGGGAATACGTTTCTTCAACACTACTCTTCACGGGTATTGGTTTTGTGCTTCCGGTATTGCTCATAATACTCATGGCAACCTTGATAGTGAGAATGGTGAACATATCGATAGAAAGGGCGGAGAAGAGGGAAAAAAAGGGAAGAGCCTGATTCACGGGCCGTAAGAGCCGTGGTAGGTTGTGCGTTGTGGGTTGTCGGAAAGAGCGGAGAAAGAGCATTGTCGAGACGTTCGCTGCGCTCACGAGAGGGCGAGAATTTTTCGAAGCCCACCTACCCTGTCATCCCGGACCCCGATCCGGGATCCACGCCTCAGAGCAAAACCAGATTCTGAGTCAAGCTCAGAATGACGGATTAAGGTGCTCTCGTCCCGGCAGACGGTGAACGTCTTTTGCTCTTCTAGTTTTTACCAGACCCTAAACCCCAAACCCCATACCCCATACCCGGTTCTTCGTCTCTCTCCCTCTCTCTTCATCTCGTGTTTTCTGGTCTTTGCCAAGGACGGGTCCACGATCTTGGACGAAGGATGAAGGACGTCTCTACAGCATTTCATAATCTCTCTCGTCTCTCTCTCTCGTCTCGGAGGACGGTGAACGGCGAACGGAGGACGTCTCTTTACGCTCTTCAAACCGTCGAGTGGCCCGGGGGGATTTCACCCTCAGGCTCTCCAAGGACGGGTAAGGATTCAGCAAAGAAAAAGGGACCATCAGGCCCCTTTTTTATCTTGTTGTCAACAGTATCTAGAAACCTAGCGATCTTGGATCGAGTGCGTCCCTGAGGGCATCTCCAAGCAGGTTGAACGCCATAACTACAATGAATATGA
Organism: Thermotogales bacterium Thermo_02; assembly: GCA_001603185.1. GTDB lineage: Bacteria > Thermotogota > Thermotogae > Petrotogales > Kosmotogaceae > Mesotoga. The sequence continues at coordinate 7,881 of LVBU01000104.1, forward strand.
ATATTCCCGGTATGAGAAGCCACGGTGCTTCAGTCATCGCCTTGATATTCTGGGCCTGAGAAAGCATCAAGCCCCAGCTTGCCGATGGTTCGGTAATGCCCAGACCCAGGAAGCTGAGACCTGCCTCGCCAAGAATATAACCGGGTATAGAAAGCGTTGCAGATACGATAATGTAGGTAGCCGTGTTGGGTATAATATGCCGCATTATGACACGGCTCGAAGGATAGCCCATTGCTACCGCTGCCTGAACGAACTCCGTTTCCTTATAGCTTAAGACCATTCCCCTGATAACCCTTGACATTCCCGGCCAGCCGATGAAGCTAAGGATAACGACAATCATCAGATAAGTTATATGCGGCGGTATGTTGGTAGGGAGAATGGCTCTCAGAGAAATCAGAAGATAGAAACTGGGTATAGACATGAGTATCTCCGTAGTCCTCATAAGGACCTCGTCGGTAATTCCCCCAAAATAACCGGCAGCACCTCCGATAGACAGTCCCAGAGAGAAGGTTATCATTATCGCAAGAAGCCCTATGCTCATCGATATTCGCGATCCGAAGATAATTCTTGAGAAGACATCACGACCGTATCTGTCGGCACCAAAGAGAAGTAACTTAGAAGGAAGGTCGGTGCCAACGAAATGAAGACTCATAGGGATGAAACCAAGGAGCTTATAATCCCAGGACTGGGTAAAGAACTTGATGGGGTACTTCTTTGTTACGTAATCAGTAACAGTTGGCGTGATAATCACATCAAGCAAAGTAGGCGATATCTCAAGCTCCTCAAGGAACTCATTTGCCATCGCCAGGTCACCCTTATCTACATCGATCACCTCGTTCACCATGCTTATCGCTTCAAGAACAACGTCAAGAATCTCTTGCTCTTTCTGCACGAAGATTCTCTGCAAAGATCTTTCGGTGACAACCTTTACGGGTGGTCCTATGCGGTTCAGCTCTCTAAACCTTGCCGGACTAAGCGAGTCGATAGTTGTTCTCGCAGTGGTTTCGGTAACTACAGTCTCGGCAAAAAGATCAAGCTCACTCAATTTTATCGTTTGGACTGTTGTGTACTGTGGCGCACCGAGATTAGCAATCCTGCCTTCAGAATCAACGGCATAACGGACGGTCTTTATCGTGAAGAAGATGTTCAGAATTCCGTCTCTACCGAGCGCAAAAGATTTTTCTACTCCCGTCTCGCTGTCCAGAGCAGCTATCGATTCCAATGAGACTCCCTCGGCAAAGATAGTCCTGTATGTCTCCGGATCTCTTTCAAGGACCCAGGCGTAGATATACGGAGCAGTGAGTTTGCCGTCTTCATCGGTCCAGTGAATCTTTGAAGGAGGTGCGTATGACAGATCCTGCCTTTGGTTATAAGGGTTGTTTGGAGAGATGAAGTCAGCGAAAATAGCTATTAAATACAGAATCAGGAGTACCCACAGAGAAAAGAGTCCGAGCTTGTGCTTCCTCAAAGCACGCCACATTAGCTGCAAGCGGCTCATGTACTTTATTTCGAAAAGTTCGTCTTTCTTGATTTCTCCATTCTCTATGGGAACTGGAGTAATTGGTATGTTAATGTTTCTCTTGTTTTTCTTCATCTAATCACACCTCTCAGCTCAGCCGGTAGCGTATTCTCGGGTCAACCCACGCGAGCATAAGGTCGGCCAGGAGATTTCCAATAACCAGAAGTACAGCCGACAAAAGCAGGGTCGCCATAACGAGGAATAGATCCTGGGCATTGAGGGCTTCAATAACCAGTCTGCCCATCCCGGGCCAGCCAAAAACCGTCTCTGTAAGGACTGCACCACCTAGAAGCCCGGAGAGAGCGTAGCCAAAGATAGTCACGATCGGGTTTATGGCATTACGCACAGCGTGCTTGTAGATCACGTTTTTTTCGGGCATTCCCTTCGCTCTGGCGAAAAGCACATAATCCTGCCTCAGCTGATCAAGGAGCTGACCACGCATCTGCCTCATCAACCCAGCTAGACCAGAGGTTCCTAGAGTAACCATAGGGCCGACAACATGCCACAGATAATCTCCTATCTTTCCGAAGAAGCTGAGATCGTTGAAATTCTGCGAGATTATTCCTCCAATGGGGAACCATCCCGTCTTAGCGGACATAAAGAGCCATAGAAGCGCAAAGAAGAAGTTCGGAATCGATATCCCTATAAACGCCAGGAAGGAAAAGGTCTGATCACTGAAGGAATACTGGTGAAGTGCCGAATATATTCCAAGTGGGATCGCGATACCCCACGTGAAGATAAGAGTCGTTATACTCAGGAGCAAGGTAGCTCCAAGTCTTCTCCATACGAGATTGAAGACGGGAATTCTATAGGTAAAAGAGTAACCAAAGTTTCCCGTGAGTACATTCCCTAGCCATTTGAAGTATTGAACAAAAACATTCTGATCGAGCCCGAACTGCCTTTCCAGAAGCCTCAGCTGGTCTCTGGTTATAGAGGGGTTCATTCTGTAAGCGTCCAGAAAATCACCCGGGGCGGCAGATATGATCAAGAAGGCCAGAACAGAAACTCCGAGCAAGACCGGAATAGCCAGTATTAGCCTTCTTATTATATATTTCAGCACTTTCTTCCCTCCTCAAC
>LVBU01000105.1 GCA_001603185.1 Thermotogales bacterium Thermo_02
CGAGAATCCCCTGCCTTTAGGCATGGGGAGTGTCAAAAATGGTCAGATTGGTGCATAATATCAGAAGACGATAAGGAGACCAGAAAGCAGTAGCGCTCTAAGGTATGAAGAGGCAATGAGTTGTCAAGGCATAGCCATTTCCTTTTTTGATGACGCGAGGGGGACGATAATTTGAGACAGAGAGCTTCTTTCATAGTCTTTTTGCTTTTCTCGGCAGTTGCACTAACTTCGCTTATAGCCGATATCAAAGTGACGGCCGCCACCATTAAGCAACTCTTTCTGTCTTCAAGGCAGACAAAGGAGTACGGGTTGAGAGAGGACGGCATAGTTTTTCCCGGTGGAATGATTGAAGGCTTCCTGATCATTGACTATGATGTTGAGTATTCGATCGTAAACAAAAAAAGCCTTTCAATGGATCTTTACTTTCCTTCAGTTCAGGATAGCAATATGCCAGCTGTTATATATGTCCATGGAGGAGCTTGGGCAAGCGGTAACAAAGAATCCGGTCCGGGGCTTCTCGTGATAGCCAGATTGGTAGATGCCGGATTTGTAGTAGCAGCAGTCGATTACAGGTTAGCACCCCGTTATGTCTTTCCAGCTCAAATCATTGATATCAAGACTGCGATCAGATTCTTGAGAAAAAACTCAGCAGTATTCGGAATCGACCCTTTAAGAATTGGCGCCTTTGGTACGAGCGCTGGAGGACATCTTGTATCTCTTGCCGGACTGACTCCTGGCAATCCTGAGTTTTCCGGAAAAGACTATATTGAAGAGTCCGATTCTCTGGCCGCGGTGGCCGATCTCTTCGGTCCCGCTGACCTAGACAAACTGTTTGTCGGTATCGAGAGAACTCTGGCAAAAAGCATATTTGGTGATGGAGAGGATGCACTAAAGATTGGCAGTCCTGTTGAGTATGTCTCGGAAAACGCTCCGCCGTTTCTTATAGTTCAGGGAGATAGAGATCTGGTTGTACCGCTTTATCAGTCCGAGCTTTTCTACCAGACTCTTCTTCAGAGAGGTAACTATGCCGAATTACTGATAGTAGAAAACGCCGGGCATGGTTTCATACCCAGCGGCGGTAGGATTACTCCTTCTCTTGTAGAAATCGCCGACAGAGTCACCGATTTCTTCAAAACCTATCTCAAGTCTAACTAAGTATTGATGCCAGGTCCTCTTCGACAGTCTTGATCGGCTTAATATCGAAGTTGTCAACAAGAACCTTTACGACGTTTGGAGACAGGAAGGCCGGAAGCACAGGCCCAAGTCTGATTCCTTTCACTCCAAGATACAGAAGGGCAAGCAAAACGGCGACGGCCTTTTGCTCGTACCAGGCAATATCGTATTCAATCGGAAGATCGTTTATGTCTTCAAGTCCAAAGGCCTCTTTAAGCTTCAGAGCCGTTACCGCGAGCGAATAACTGTCATTGCATTGACCCGCATCGACAACTCGAGGTATTCCGCCGATGTCTCCAAGATCTAGCATGTTATAGCGGTACTTGGCGCAACCGGCCGTTAATATTACAGTATCCTGAGGAAGTTTGCGGGCCAACTCCGTGTAATACTCTCTGGCATTTGAGTGGCCGTCACAGCCCGCCATGACAACAAACTTCTTTATAGCGCCACTCTTCAGGGCATCAATAATCTTATCCGAAACCCTTGCAAGCTGATCGTGGGCCAGACCGATTATAATCTGCTTACCCGGGCGAGCACCAATATCTCCAATCTCAAGAGCTTTCGCAATCACCGGCGAGAAGTCTTTTGGCTTTTCGTCTACTCTATTGGGAATATGCCCGACTCCCGGCCAGGCAACAAGGCCGGTCGTGAAGATCCGGTCCATATAGGAGTCCTTTGGCTTTTGAATGCAGTTGGTGGTCATAACAATAGGTCCTTTGAATTCTTCGAATTCCCTTTGCTGGTTATACCAGGAGGTACCATAGTTACCGACAAGATGAGAGTACTTCTTAAGACCGGGGTAGGCGTTTGCGGGAAGCATTTCGCCGTGCGTATAGATATTTATTCCCTTTCCTTCGGTCTGCTTAAGAAGCTCATCGAGATCAAGCAGATCATGCCCGCTGACTAGAATACCCGGTCCATCAAGTGTACCCGTATAGACCGAGGTAACATCAGGATTTCCATAGTTGTCAGTATTGGCTTTATCTAGAAGTGCCATTGCTTTGACAGCGAACTCTCCAGCCTTAAGAACGAGTTTCACATATTTGTCCGCGTCCAGAGAATCGTCAAGCGTTGAGGCCAAACCCTCTTGCAGGAAAGCGATTATCGAATCATCGGATTGCCTGAGAATATAGGCGTGGTCTGTGTAAGCCGCGATCCCCTTGAGACCGTAGACGAGTAATTCTCTCAGAGAACGGATGTCTTCATCCTTGGTTTCGAGTACACCCACTTCCGAGCCCTTCAGCTCGTAAAGATCAAGTCCGCCATCGACCTTCCAGTAGGCGGCTTCGGGAACGCTTTCATGAAACTCTTCACCATTCGAATTGCGATAGGCTTTTCTGAAAAGCGACTCAACTTTATCTCTCATTTCAAAGGCTCTTTGTATCTTTTTTCCCAGACTCGCAGGATCGAAATCGACGTTGGTGATTGTTGTGAAGAGACCTTCGGCGACAAAGAGATCGACTTCCGTATCGTTTAGCCCATACTGTCTCACTTTTGAACCCCAAAAAGAAATCCCTTTCAACAACCAAATCAGCATGTCTTGAAGATTGGCGACTTCCGGTTCCTTACCACAGACACCCTTAACGGTACAACCTTCTCCTTTAAGGGTTTCGGAACACTGAAAACAAAACATCTTTCATCCCTCCTTTGCGTTCTCCTATATCCTACCGTTGGTGTAGCTATCGATCGGTAACATATGTTACGAGAAGTCCTGGAGTCTTGACTGGAGTACTTTCGAGAATCAGAAATACGTAAACAGCCTTGAATAGATGTATTCTTCAGCAGGATTGCTACCATCGGAGTATTCGGTGCGCTGTATCTCTCTTGTGACATTTCCCCATTCATCGGTCAACAACCTATCGACACGTGTGGAAGTCTCCACAGATCTTTCCTGCCCTTCGTTTCTTATTCTAAGGATCATTGTCCTTCCGTTTAACTGTCCCGCTTCATTGTAGACATTGTTCATTTCGACTACCATATTGATTGTGGTATTGCTCTCTTCGACTCTCTCAACAATGTAAGAAGTCGTTCTTACGTTTCTGCCTTTTTGGTCGAATACCATCAAGTTATCTGACCTGCCGTTCTCTAGAGTGTTCGTGAAAGAGAGCGTTCTCTGTTCAAGATCATACGTATATACTGTACTGCCCGTCTCTTTATTCTTATCATCATAAGAAATGGCAGTGTATGATTTCTCCGCATACTCAATTGAGATAGTCTGGAGAATCCTCTCCTGATAGGTGAAGACCTTACGGACGAGCCTTCTTTCAGCGTCATAATAATAGGTGGCGAGCACATCTCCAACCTGTTGAGAGACTATATAACCGTCTTCGTCAAAGACTAGCTCGATAATCTCGCTGGAAAAGACCTGTTGTCCCAGAGATTTAATCTCCACTACGACCGTGTGCACTTCTCCGATGACCCCAAATTGCTCTCTGGTGAGAGGCTCTTCAGTCGGAACGGAAGCGAGGACCGTAAGGGAAATCAGAAATAACAGAGAGAGCGACAAAAACCTTTTGATCATCGTATTAATCGGCGGAGACCCCCTGCTTTAGCTGTGGGGAGG
>LVBU01000617.1 GCA_001603185.1 Thermotogales bacterium Thermo_02
GGAATGCGGGGAAACTAAGGAGCTCGGGTGGTCAGACCCTGCCAGCAAAGTTATGGCCACCGACAGAGATTGCTGGCTGCGCTCGGAGACCCTGCAGGGAATTTGGTTTCGGACGCGAGTTCGACTCTCGCCGCCTCCACCAGCTTACTTCAGATCCAAAAAGGCCCGGATTTCCGGGCCTTATTCATGAGTCTTGATTCTGATATAGTTTCTCAGTCGTCTTCTCTCCAGTAGTCCCTTATCGACAGCTTCGAGGACGGCACACCCGGGTTCCACTGTATGGGAGCAATCGTTGAAGCGACAGTTTCTGGAAAGTTCTACAATGTCGCTAAAGGCTTCATCCAGCCCGTCTTTTTCACTGACGGCAAATTCGCGCATTCCTGGAATATCGAAGATCTTGCCCCCATCAGGAAGGTAGTATACACGAGAAGAAGTTGTAGTGTGCTTTCCCTTGCTTGTGGAACTGCTGACTTCGCCAATTTCTGCCGAAGCGCTTCCCAGCAGTACATTAACAAGAGAGGATTTCCCAACGCCGGAGCTGCCGGCAAGAACGGTCGACTTTCCCTTCAGGCAAGCCTTAAGTTCTTCTATACCACTTCCATTTACAGTACTGGTGAAGAATACGATCAGGTCTCCCGAGTTGAACTGTTCTGCGTCAGAAAGGACCTCTTCGTTGATTCCCAGGTCACTCTTGTTGAAGACTACAAGAGTGTCCAGATTGGAGCTTCTGGCTGAAGTCATATATCTTTCTATGAGACTCTTCCTGTAAGGGGGATTCTTGACAGAAACGACTATCATCACTTGATCTACGTTGGCCGCTATAACCTGTTCCAGATGCCTGCCTTTTTTGCCTGCTCCCTTCCGGGAGAGGTAACTCCTTCTCGGGAGGATCTCTTTTATGATTCCCTGGTCTTTCTGAAGGAGCTCAAAGAGCACTTCATCACCAACAGATAGGATTGCTTTCTCAGTCCTTTCAAGCTTAAGAAGCTTACCTCTTAGAAGACATCTCAGAAGATCACCGTTCTCTGACATTACATGGTACATACCCTTCTGTACGTTAACGATTTCGCCTTTCATATCAACCTCCGATTAGATGGTTTCTTAAACAATAGACCACAGGCTCTGGTGCTACCCATGGTCCAAATAATCGGAGTCTTAGACGGTATTACCGAAATCTGACCATTAAGATAGTGGTGCCAGAACCCGTGGGGTTAAAAGACACGAAAGTATTATTCTTCATATGCAC
>LVBU01000007.1 GCA_001603185.1 Thermotogales bacterium Thermo_02
TCTTCAGGCCCTTGGACAGAGCGGTTCTTACGTAGTCGTTCTTCATCTGCTCCATAACGGTGTTTCTCGTGTATCTGATAACGGTCGCTATTGAAGGCAAGGCGATCGCAACTGACGGAAGCAGAAGTGACTTGAAGGCTTCCGCCGGACTTTCTGACCAGGGTGTGTAGCCGCCGGGCGAAAACCACTTCAGAATAAGACCGAAGACGTATATCAGTATGATTCCCGTCCAGAATGACGGTATGGCCATTCCTATTTGAGAGACGATCGAGATGGATAGTCCCGGAATTCGATCTCCATATTTCGCACTCAAGATTCCAAGAGGTATCCCGACAGACACGATCAAAAGCAGGGAAATCGCGGCGAGCGATAGAGTTACCGGCAGTCTGTCCAGTATGAGTTCTGATACAGGCCGCGAGTAGCGCGAAGACAGACCGAGGTTGCCGGTGAAGATGCCGGATATCCATCTGAAGAACCTTACTGGCAAGGGATCATCCAGTCCGAGTTCTCTGGAGAGAGCCTCGATCTGAGCCTCGTCGGCATCGACGCCAAGTCTTGACAGGACTGGGTCCCCGGGAATAACTTCGAATGATACGAAGGTTATCACCGAAACCAGAAACACCGTCAATAGCATTGCCGCGAGTTTTCTAAGGTATATGTACAATAGTCGTTACTCCAATCTCTATCTGTAGTACAGAGTCGACATATCCTGCACGTACAGAGGATAGACAGTGTACCCGAAGAGATCGGGAGCCAGCGCGACGATGAAGTTCGGGTCCATTATATACACCGCGACGGCCTCTTCAGTTAGAACACTCTGTGCGTTCTTGAACAACTCCGCCTTTCTGTCGATATCTGTCTGCATTATAGCCGAGTTGACCAGTTTATCGTATTCGGGATTGAAGTAGTTGAAGAAGTTTCGCGGATAGTCCGAGAGGTATCTCTTGAGAATATCATATGCGCTCAATTTACCTGTCAGGCCAATAATAGTCATTTCATAATCTCTACGGGCGTAGACCCTGTCGAGCCAGACACCCCATTCCACGAGCTCGATGTCTGCCTGAATACCGACCTTTTTCAGCTGTTCGGCTATTACCTGAGCGGTATCGATGTGGAACTGATAATTCGACGGCACCGTGATCTTAGTCTTGAATCCAGAAGGGTATCCGGCTTCAGTGAGGAGTCTCTTCGACTTATCCAGATCGGTTTCGTAGTAGTTCTCAAGTCCTTCCTGGTAGTATTTCTCCATGATTGGCGACATGTTCGAGCCGAGCTTCGTACCGTAGCCGTTAGCCACGAGGTCGATTATCTCGTCTTTGTCGATGGCAAGATTTATCGCCTGTCTGACCGCGATATCGCTGAACGGTGTTCTGTCGAGATTCATAGCCATCAGCTGGACCATGTTCTGTTCGACGCCGATCAGATTGTATCTGCCTTCCAGTATGAGTGCCTGTATAGCGTCGGCTCTGGGAAGCATTTGAACCTCTCCGGCCATGAAGCTCATGAGAGCGGCCTGAGTATCGGGGATTATTCTGAATTCGACTTCATCTATCTCCGGAAGCCTCGTATTCCAGTACTGATCGAATCTGGCGATTACTAGCCTCTGGCCCGGCTGGTATCTGACAAACCTGAAGGGTCCCGTTCCTACGGGATTAAGGTTATGATCGCTATTGTCCGCTGGAATAATGGCAATTATAAACTTCTCGAGAAAGTCGGTATTCAATGTGTTAAGGCTGATTACAACAGTCTTTTCGTCGATGGCTTCGATATTTGAAACGAACTTGACAAAGTCAGACGATAGGCCGGCTTCACTTTCAGTGCCACGCAACCTGTTAAGCGAGTAGAGGACGTCTGCCATCTCCACTTCTCTGCCGTTGTGAAACTTCACGCCCTCCCTGAGTCTGAACGTGTACGAGAGGCCGTCAGACGAAATGGAGAAGCTCTCGGCGACCGCCGGTACGACATTACCAGTTGAATCGGGTTTCAATAGCCCCTCGAAGACATTGAACATCATTTCATAAGTACCGGAAGCTGCGGCCCTGTGTGGATCAAGAAAATCGGGATCCTGCGGAACCGCGACGACAACTCTTTTGATCGAAAAAACGTTCACTACAGCTATCGAAAACAACAAGAGCAATAAGATTCTTCTCATTTTTCTCCTCCTTTTATGGTCCGCGCCATTCGAGATATCCTGGACTATCTTACCCACAATTTGTTTATTCAGTAATAACTGGGCAGAACGATTCTCATGCGGATTCTCTAGAGGCTCCTTATCTTGAGCATTATCTTGCGATAACTTGCGAATGAAATCGCAAAGGCTGCGGCCAGAGAAGCGACCGAAACGGCTATAGCTATAATAAGCCCGCGCCCATCCAGCGAACCGCCAAGAAGCATCGTCAGGGGCATAATCGCACCAAAGCCCAAGGCCATGCAGATTATCTGATTCTGCAGGACGAATCTAGTCCTCATAAAGGCGTTAGGATTATCCATCTGGTCCGGGGGACTCTGAAGAACGCCTCTGACACCGAGCAGCGAAGAGGTTATATAGAGCGCAAAGACAATGGGAATCACTACCAGATAAATGAAAGCAGCATTCCTGATCAATATGCTTGTCAATAGTACACCACTAAAAAGCACCGTCCCGAGCACTACCGGAACGATTACCTTGATAAGGACCACTCTGTTCAGCGAGACCGGCAGCACTCTCGTCGTCTCGATGAAGGGATACTCTCTGCCCATGAGAAAGGCCGACTGTATTGTGGTAAAGATAGTACTTATAAGGACCATCGTGAATATCGAGCTGGTCAAGTTATCTGAGATCAGTCCGAAGATCAAGCCGAACACTACCGGGTAAAGGAGGTAGTAGATGAGCTGTTCATATCTTTTGTAGATCTTCAGCTCTCTTCTCAAGAGCGGACCGCCTCTTCTGCTTTCGAATTTCAATTTCTTGTTCCTTCCGCCTCCATATGATGCGGGTTCGAACTTAAGGGAGGCAGCAAGCCGGAAGAATATGTATCCCAGAACCGGAATCATCACAAAACTGAGAAGCAGGAATATCGGCTCACCTGAAGCTCTGACGCTCCAGGCAAAGATATTTACCGGGCTCGAAAGGGTGCCCCAGGCAGCGGAGAGTCTCTGAAGATAAAGGGGAATATTATCCGTGTTTCTGGGAACGAGCTGGACGATCGCGAAGAACATGAAGCCGCTCACTATCTGAACTACAAACATCAGTTTTCGCGCGGCCGCTCTGGACATGAACTTCCCGAACGCCACGGATATTATCGATGCCAGAAGCACGATATTCACTATGAGGAATATAAGAGCGGGAATGCCTGTAAGCGGGGAATTCTCGGCTCTCAAATGGAAGGGGAGGGCTATCCCCAGAAAGACCGACAACGTCAGTCCCTGATACACGGTGGAAATGGCTATCTGGTAGATCACAATACTCACACGCTTGACGGGCAGGACCAGGAGCATGTCGATCTCTTCGTTCCGCATGAACAAGTAAGAAGATGTCGCCGAAAAGGACATAAGAAAAAAGACTCCAGAGATCGTAAGAAAGAATGCCGCCATCACGTTTGAAACGGGGACTCCTTCCACTTTGATTCCCGAAAGAGGCCCGAAGACTGTCCTGAGGAAGAAGCCTATCATGAAAGTAAAGATGAGGAAGACCACTATCTGGCTATTGAATCCGCCCCTAGTGCCGTTTCTGTTCGGAAAGGTAAAGAGTCTGTATTTGAACAGCAGTTTGAGATCATTCACTTACAACCACCTCACAGCGCGTTGACGATTTCCTGGATATCATCGTTCTCACCGGTCAGCTGAAGGAACAGGTCTTCGAGGCTTTCGTCTTCTCCGGCTCCGGCACGTTTTCTGAGCTCGTCCATCGTCCCCTCGGATATCAGCCGGCCCCTGTTGATTATTCCGATCCTGTCGCACATCTTCTGTGCGATCTCAAGAACATGAGTGGTCATGAATATCGTTGAACCCTCGTTCTTGTACTTCTCCAGAAGCATTTTCAGTATCTTTGCACTTCTGGCGTCCAGACCGACAGTCGGCTCATCGAGGAAGATCACTTCGGGTCTTCTCATCAGGACCGAGATCACCATAATCTTCTGTTTCATACCGTGAGACATCTCTGAGATCATTTTGCCCAGATAATTCACACCGAAGGCCTCACACATCTCGCCAACACGCTTTTTCGCCTCGGCGCGCTTTTCCGGAAAGACATCCATTATGAATTCAAGAAACTCCATGCCCGAGAAGTATGAGTATATTCTCGGTTCGTCCGGTACAACTCCGATTTTGCTCTTTATAAGCATTTCGTCTCTGGCGTAGTCGAGGTTCAGTATGCTAACTTGCCCCGCTGTGGGCTTAAGTGTGCCGGTAAGCATCTTTATCGTTGTCGTCTTTCCCGCTCCGTTAGGGCCTAGAAATCCGTATATCTCACCGGACTTTATAGAGAGGTTTAGGTCGCTTACGACCGGGGTCTTGTCGAAGACTTTCTCGAGATTTTTGCAATTGATCACGTTCGACTCCTCCTTCGGGATAGTAAAACGGAACTGATAGTATCGTTTTCATACGAGTATATTCTACGTCCTTTGACGTCGGTTGTCGCGAATTCGTCAAACCCATATCCAAATCAGAGAAAATCAATAGATCCAGTCCCATCTCTGGGCTTCAATTAAACTCGAACACAGATGATATAATATCGAGAGTTCGCCATGAGGTGCTTTCATGAGAAGAGTTGTTTCCTTTGTGACTATCGCTGTCGTTGTGATCATATTGCTATCGGGTATAGACGGACTTGATTTTGATCCCTCTCCCGCCGCCTTTTTGAGTCTTGATGATCCGGAGCTCGTCGCTTTCAACCGTATCGCGAAAGAGTTCGGTGATACCGGGACTATCATGATCATTCTCGACTCTTCCCAGACGCCTCTGGAAAAGCTCCTGGATATCGCCCGGGAGGTGAACAAGCTAAACTGGGTAAATACAGTCGCCTCTGTTCTGGACGCGACAAAGCTCGGGAGGATCAATCTTCTCACTCTTCAGATACCGGTAGAGAATTATGTCTCGCAGTCTGACGGAAGGCTTGTATTGAACAGCGAGATACTCTCAGATCCCATGTATTCTAACCTCCTGATATCTTCAAGCGGTAAGTACTACGGTGTTATGGTTACAATAGCCGAGGGAAGCGAGCTAAGGAGCAATACGCTGATCCCTCAGTTGCGTGAAGCGATAAATGCATCAGGTGTCAGCAGTTACAGGCTTATTGGCGAGAGTGTCGCGAATTCCACGACTTTCAGATCAATTATGGACCTGACCTTTGTCTATCCGCCGTTTATCTTTCTGGCCATTTTCTCGGTCTATCTAATAAAGTTCAGAAGAGTGTCTCTCGCCTTGCTCACTCTAGTTCCTCCGGCGGGCGCCGCAATAGCGATCGTAGGCATAATGGGCCTTCTAAACACCGATATCAACAGTCTCACCGTCATGATCCCCTCTTTCATAATCATTATCGGCAGCGCTTACGGAATGCACTTTCTCGCCAGATTCCAGGAAAACAACTCACTGGAGAAGGTCGTAGAGCGGACGATACACGAGGAGAGAGTGCCGATTCTCTTCTCGGCTCTCACTACTATGGCGGGCTTTTCTTCGTATATTTTGCTGGACATGAAGGCCTTTCAGGATATGGGTCTCCTTGTATGCGCAGGGATCTTCCTTTCAGCAACATTCACGCTGGTGGTTCTGCCCGGGCTCGTTGTCCCCGCCAGGACTGTCAGATCGGGCATAAGGGTTCCAACGAAGATTCCACGATTGGTGAGTAAGGCCATTGTCTGGACCGTTTTGGCCATTAGTATTATCTCTCCTATACTCATCATGACGATACCGCTCAGCATAGATCAATACGCCTTCTTCAAGGATAATTCTGAAATCCGGCAGAACGCGAAGATAATGAACGAAGCCTTTGGCTGGCTCACCAATTACTCGCTTATGATAACTCCCAAAAGCGGTGGCAGGATAGTCCTCACCGGCGATCAAGCCAATCAATTAACCGGCTTTCAAGAAGATCTTAAGGAGCTGGAAGGCGTTTCCAAAGTCATGAGCCTTGTAGATGTATCCAGGAGCACGAACATTCCCCTGCCTCTCCTAATGAATGCCCTGAGATCATCGGATATCCTCGGCAGCGCTTCGTCTCTCTTGCTTACCGAGAAGGCATTGAGAATAAATGTCTTTTCGCCCAGGAGCGACAGCCTGAACGCTGAAAGACTTAAGGAGTCTATAGAGAAGCTGATAAAAGAGAGAGAAGCGTTGACGAGAGACTTTGATTTCACTATCGCCGGTACAACTCTTATATGGAACAGTGTCAATTCGTCTGTTGTCACCAATCAGATACAGAGTCTGATAGTCTCCTTCGGGCTCATACTAATGTTGCTTTTCATAATCTTCAAGAGCGTCCGATCCACTCTTATCGCGACGATCCCGATCGCTCTCACCACGCTATTCAACTTTGTATTCATGGCCATATTCAGAGTGAGCCTGAGCATCTCTACCGCGCTAATATCTGGAATGCTCATGGGGTTGGTGATTGATTACGCCATTCACTTCACTATATGGTTGCGAAGGTTGAATGATCCGGAAAAGGCGTACAGGCAGACCGCCGTTGCAATCTTCACTAACGGGTTGAGTCTCATAGCGGGTTTCTCGGTCCTGCTTCTGACACCACTATTGTTGTATGTGGACGTCGCTAAACTTATGGTGAGCGGGCTGGCAGTGGGTATGATCTTTACGCTCATACTCCTTCCGGAGATCGCCAGCCGAAGATTCGCGAAAAGGGATAAGAAGAGAACTTAACTACGTATCTCTGCATACTCTGGAGGTGTAAGGAAGATGAAAGCGATCGTCAGTCTGTTACCCGAAGAGTTGAGCGATACCGTTCACGGTATTTGGAGAGAGCTGGAGAGCGATTTCGGATTTAAGTCCGTCCTCGTCACACCGTTTCCCCACTTTACATACTGCATTGTGAGCGATGAGAAGGCCGAGCCATGTACCTCTCTGGAGAGAATAGCCGCTCAGATCAGGCCGTTCCGCGTTAGAACAGAGTACCTCGGAGTCTTTTCCGGAGAGCGACCGGTCATCTTTATTGGTATCGCCAGAAATCCCGAGCTGGCTGCACTACATAAGTCTATCCGGCAGGATTTCTGCAGCCTGCCTGAGGAAGATTCCGACCTTTACGGTCCTCAACACTGGATACCACACATCACTCTTGCTCTGGGCAACGAACTCACTCGCGAAAACATCGGACCTATTATGGAGAGACTTGCCTTCCGCGACTTTCATACGGAGTTCGTGATAGATAACATAACAGTTCTCGAAGGTTCTCTGGAAGAGGGTGTAAGGATAGAGCGGAGGTTCAGTTTTTCCGCGATTCATTAATCCCCACTATGTCCGCGGTGGGTGCTCGAGACCGCCGTTTGATATAATTAGACGGAATGAAGGAGGTATCTGAATGCGAAAAGTCAACTGGAAAGAACTGGATCTTAAGATAAATCTTCCAAGAAGCGTCAAGTCGACCAAATGTATTAAGGAGCTCGGGAACTTCATAGGTCAGGAGAGGGCGATAAAGGCTCTCGAGACGGGTCTATACATTGGGGCAAAGGGCTACAATGTCTTCATATCCGGAACCACAAATACTGGCCGAAGAACGTTTGTGAGCAGGTATCTCGCGGAAAAGGCGAGAGATGGCAAGACGCCCGGTGACTGGATATATGTGTACAACTTCGATGACCCAAGATCACCCAACGCGATAACTTTGAAGGCCGGTACTGGCAAGACCTTCCAGAAAGAGATGAACGAGTTTGTCGAGATAGCCGTTAACGCTATAAGCGAGAGTTTCCAGAGCGAGGACTATCAGCAGAAAGTGTCGGCAATTCAGAGCGAACAGTCGGAGAACCGTTCTAACATGCTGAAAGAGCTCATAGATAAGGCGAAAGAGAAGGACTTCACCGTTCAGATCAACCAGACGGGAGTTGCCACCCTTCCTTTATGGAATGGTAAGCCTCTGACGCAGGAGATCTATGAGGCTCTTCCCGAAGAGTATCAGAAACAGATCGGGAAGAAGGGTGAAGAGGTCCGTGAGCTGGTGAACTCTTACATTCTCAGGCTGAGCAAGATGGAAAAGGAGTACGGAGAGAAATTTAAGGAGCTAAATCGCAACGTTGCCTCTTTCTCTCTGGAAGGTCATGTAAAAGAGATGAAAGATAAGTTCAGCGAAAGTAAAGAAGTAATCGAGTTCATGGATAGCATGCGAGAGGACCTTTTAGATAATCTCGCTGTCTTTTTCAGTCAGGAGATCGACGAAAAAAGCTTCTTCGGCAAGCGTTACGCGATAAACCTCTTTGTAGACAATTCCAGTGTAAAGGGAAAGCCCATAGTAGAGGTAACGAACGCAAATTACTCGAGTCTGTTTGGCAGAATCGAATACATAGCAAAAATGGGCATGCTGGATACCGATCACAGCATGATAAGACCGGGCGCTATACACCGCTCGAACGGGGGCTATCTGGTACTTGATGCCAAGAGCGTTTTGAGCGAACCTTATGTGTGGCAGACGCTGAAGCAGATTCTCTTCTCCGGCTCGGAAGCGATCGAAAACCTTGAACACAAAGTCGGTTTTCTCTCGACGGTGAGTCTGAAACCCGAACCGATCCCCCTGGATATAAAGATCATAATGATCGGCGAACCGTGGATCTACAGCATGCTGAGTACAATGGACACGGATTTCAAGAAGCTTTTCAAGATCAAGGCTGAGTTCGACTGGGAGATGAAACTTGAAGAAGACACTATAGGAAAGCTCTGCAGTCTCGTCTGCTCGATTGTCAGGGAGAACTCTCTTAAGGAGTTCGACAGGGATGCGGTTAGGGAGATAATCAAGAGGGCCATTTTCCTTTCGGGAAACAGAAGAAAGGTCTCCACCCAGTTCGGTACACTCAAGCAGCTTCTGCTTGAGAGCTCTGTTGTGGCAGACATCGAGGGCAGGGACATGGTCTCGGCCGATGATGTATCTAAGGCCTGGGAAGAGATGAAGATCAGAGTATCACTGTATCAGGATAAGATCAAAGAGATGTTTGCGGATTCTTCGCTCCTTGTACAGACCGTCGGCGAGCTGGTCGGCGAAATAAACGGATTGACCGTTGTCCAGACAGAGGACATGGCCTTTGGAATTCCCGTGAAGATTACCGCCAAAGTCGGTCCGGGAAACAGTGGGATAGTCGATATCCAGAAAGAGGCCGAACTCAGCGGAAATATACATACTAAGGCCGGGCTGACTATTCAAGGTTACATGAGCTCTCGTTACGCCCGGAACTTCCCACTCAGCTTGAACGGCTCTATAAGCTTTGAACAGGTTTACTCGATGGTCGAGGGTGACAGCGCTTCCGTTGCCGAGACTGTGGCCTTTCTCTCCGCTCTCGCGGGTGTTCCGATAAGCCAGTCCATTGCAGTTACTGGCTCAATCAATCAGAGCGGAAGAGTTCAACCGGTAGGGGGTGTCCAGTATAAGGTTGAAGGCTTCTACGAGCTCTGCAAGATGAAGGGTCTGGATGGAAAGCAGGGAGTCATCGTTCCAGATACTAATTTCGACAACCTGGTCTTGCCGGATGAGATTGTGGAGGCTTTGAAGTCAAAGAAGTTCAACATCTGGACGATAGAGACAGTGGACGAAGCGATAGAGCTTCTTACAGGCATGAAGGCCGGTGAAATCGGCGAAGAAGGAAGCTATCCTGAGGAGACATTCAACTATCTCGTCACCAGAGAACTGCAGAGACTGTACGACATTTCGAGCAAAGACAAAAGCAACTGATACAGAGTAGTGACAATCAAGAGTAGAAAACTCTGGAACGACGATGGAAGCATCCGCAGTTCCAGAGTTTTCTCTTCGAATACAGATCTATTATTCGGAGTCTATGGCTTCGAATCTCTTGAGCATATAATCAATATATCCCTTTACGTAAGAGGTCGTTTCTCTAAGTATCTCGACCGTCACCTTGTCCAACTTCGCAGTCTTTCCGGCCTCGAAAAGCTCGTCAAAGTATTCATTGCCGAGCCAGACCATCTCTTCGGTCTCCAGCTCGTCTTTCATCAGTCGTCTCAGTTCATAGTAGACCGCGCTCAGTTTGCCCCTTGAGTAACTTCTAAGGTCAACTGCCGCCTGCCTCGGGTTCTTTATCTTTCTGGCCGGGACATCTTCAACGGCCTTCACAAGGGGTTCATACTGTCCCCAGAGAAGATAGCCTCCGTAAAAGTCATAGGTAAAGTGATAATTGGCGAATATCGTAATCCACTTCTCCATATTGAACGGGAGTTTCAGTAGCTCTATCAAGGGAGCCGGGAATGTGTGGAAGGGCTGGCCTATGTCCTGAAGGTAATGTATCGCCCTTCCCATGAACCTGTAAGCCCAGTATGGGTCGCCTCTCCTGTAAGCAATCTCGGCCAGGTCGCTGAAGTACTGTACGACGTCGGTGACTTCTCCGACTCTTATGAAGAAGAGAAGACGGTATTCCATGTGTCTTATGCCCTGACTGTCTCCGAGGAGTTTTTCCAGGCCCTCCATGGGTAGACCTTTGTCCATTCCAAGATCGGGTTCGTACGAGTAGATCGTCAAGATCTGCCACACAGGAGCCATGCCGTCCACAGGTTCAGGATTTGGATAGATCTCCCTGACCAGATCGAGGTCTTCTTCGGGGGTCACGTTCTTCCCGAGATAGTCTACGAACTCCTCTATAGCGGGATTGTAAGGCTGCGCATCAACGTCAGCGTAAGTGTAGGGAGTTATCTCTACTATCTTCTCCATCAGCTGGTTATAACGCGTTACGATCATATAGGTCAACACGTCGTGTCCCGACCACGAGACTCCGAGAGCGGCTATAAGC
>LVBU01000618.1 GCA_001603185.1 Thermotogales bacterium Thermo_02
TCCATAGACGATCGAAATCTTGTCGAATCGCTGAACCTCTCCAATGCTGCTTCTAGAAATGCATTCTTCTATGAAGTAGTTAAGTCAAACGATTTCTCCAAAGTCTTCGGTAGACTGAAGTCTCTCCTTGAAAGCGGCAAAAAGGAGGACTTTCCTGACTCGCTTATGGCTATTGCAAGCGCTCTCGCAGAGAAGGAAGAATCTAGAGAAAACGTTAAAGAATTCATAGATTATCTTATGACGCTTAAGCATTCTGTAGAGGCTTCTATTTCCGGTATTTTGCTCTGTAAGAAGTATGGTTTTGAGCAAGAAAAGCTCTTCAAGAAGAAGACTGACAAGATTTATAAAGAAGCTGATCATTCACTCTTGCTCTTAATGGCAAAACGCCCTTTTGGCTTTCTTGAGGATTTCTATGAGGATGTCGATGATGAACTTAAGCTTAGAATGAAGCTGGAAGATATAATCTCAAATATAGAGGAGATGTTCGAACCCTCTTTAATTGAATGTGAAGACGACGATTTAGAGATCGAGTATTCAAGGCCGCCGATGTATACACTTATGAACTCGGTGGTGGAGCAAAACGATAAAGACGCCTCATTTGATGCTATCGCGGCTTATTGTAAGAAGTATCCCTATAACTTCGAATTTGTCAATTTCCTAATGGCAACTAAAGCAGAAGAGCCCGACCACATAAGAAAGCTTTTGTTTGAAGCAGGAGAAAGGGCTTATGAGATCATATCGAGTATTGTTGTTGACGAAGACGAGGATATTTATCTGAAGGAAAGTGGCGAGAGTCTGTCTAATACAGAGTTTTTGAATGTTATCAACAATTATATCGACAGGCTAATAGCAAAAAAAGATTACAGAAGGGTAGCGAAAATCGCGGATACTGTTCTTCCACTTCTAGGCTATGAAGATTCGAAAGAGCTTCTCGCCAACTCTCTGATCGCTCACTGGAGACAAAAGGATTATAAGAAGTTGCCCGAGTTGTTCGAAGAGGTCGATGATGAAAGCGACCCGAAGTCATTTGTGGTTATGGCGCTCATGAGTTATGTCAATAAAGAGATAGACGATGCGGAGAGGATTATTCTGGGTATTCTGGAGCAGCTTCCTCACTTCATCCAGTTTCTGCTCGGTAATGAAGAGCTGAGTGGAGAAGACTTCAAAGGAGCAAGAAACGGTGACGACAAATCGCTGAGAAAGCTCGACGCCATGTATCTTGCTGAAGAGTTCAGAGAGGACTGGTTTAAGCTTAAGGGCGCTAAAGACTGGCTAAGGAAAGTCCAGCAGATCTTTGACGAAGTCAACACGGAGTTTTGAGGCGGGAGCAACAGTGGTTGGTGAATAGTGATTGGTGTTTGGTGAAGAGTGGAGTAACGGGTTTGGGGTCTAGGGTCTAGAGTCTGGTAAGAACGAGAAGAGCAAAAAACGTCCTCCGTTCGCCGTCCTCCGATAAGGCATTCGAAAACGCTGCTAATCCGCTTTTGATCTAAGTCCCCTCTCGAGAGGGGTGGCGGCGTGCTCCTGCCGACGGGGTGTGTGCTCTTGAAAACGATAGGAGCGAAAACCGTCCTTGGAGAGCGCGAAGATCATCGAGAGGGCGAGACGACGACGGGTCTGGAGTGTGGGGTCTAGGGTCTGGTAAGAACGAGAAGAGCGAAAAGATCTTTTGCTCCTTTTTCCTCTCGTGAGCGCAGCGAACGTCTCGATCTTTCTCATAACTCTCCTCGCTCCACTCTCCACGGTTCTCAAGAGGACTCTCGACAATGCTCGTTCTCGGTTGTTTGTTAGAATAAGAGAGGCAGGAGAAGCCCTTCATCCACAAAAAAATGGAGTCCCTATTATCT
>LVBU01000619.1 GCA_001603185.1 Thermotogales bacterium Thermo_02
ACATTAATCTCAAGTCACGAAACAAATGAGATAATTTTAGTTCAGATCAAAGAACAAACCCTCTGGAAATGATCGGAATAGAATATAAGTTTTAACCAGCAAATCGTGTCCTACTTCACTGTTGTTATGAGATAATCGCCATAATTCGCGAATAGTTCTCTTCAGTGTCTTCCCAGAAGAAGAAATCATCATCGGCTTACCATTCAAACTAAGGAAATTGAATGATTCGCCTGCATGATGCAAATCCACAGCAGTCCAAACACCTTATTAGGAGCTGGAAAGGATAGATACAGGTTTTTTCCGTAGAATCGATAGGAGAATGTAGTCCCCATCTATTTGGAATATAGAGGTCAGGCAAGTCAAAACCCCGGGAAATATATGGAAGAAGAAGCGTTACGGTTTACAAAAGATGCAGAGGCTACGTACAGAAAGAGCCCAGGCCTTGTTGAACCGTGTCTATAATCAAACTTTCTCTAAGGCGATGCTATTTGGTCATTAGTTCAACGAACAAATCTATGAAGGCTTCATAGTCGACATCATAGATGAGATTAACTCTAGGGGCATTATCTGGCACACTGTTCTGATATACTATCGTCTGGCCATAAGCCGGCCCTGAGATTATTACGTCAACCGGGACTTCTTTGGTTTTCACAAGGTCAGGTCTTATTATGGACAGAGCCGCTATTTCGTCATAAGTATAGTCCCATCCGGACTCTGGATCGTCTGGAAGAGCATTGCCTGTAAAGAACTCCCCCGGATAATGGAACAATTGAGCAATTGGTTTATCTACAGCGGTTATACGATCCAGATGTTCCTGTTTCAGTATTGCCCAACGACCAACTTCAAGAGGATCTACCGTCATCGGAATTCCAGAGCGGAAAACAACATACGCCGCTTCAGCATCTGCGAGAATGTTATACTCCGCCAATACAGCAACTTCCCCTTCTTTCCACGGTTGGTTTCTGCCATTGGATACACCGAACTGTCCTCCCATGATGTACATGTGTTTTATTCTTCCAGCAATGGCAGGGTCCTTCTGTAGGGCAAGTGCAATATTTGTTAGCGGTCCAATTGCGACGATGTTTATTTGCCCGGAATTCTGATTCACGGTCTCTATTATGAAATCAACAGCATGTTTCTTCTGAGGTTCGAGTGTAGAAAAACCTCCTAAAGGCTCAACCGGAGCAGCTTCTCCAGGAACACTGCCTTTCCACATCAGGGAGACTTTGCTACCCGGATAGACACCTACATATTCCTTGCCAGCCGTTTCTAGAACTCTAAGAGCATTGGCAATACCTTGCTCGTGTGAGGGAGTAGGCATAACAGTGGTCACTCCAAGCACTTCGATGTTGTCTGCTTGAAGAAGCATCAAGAGAGCCATAAGATCGTCTGTCAGGAAACTCAGGTCACTATCTACTATCACCTTTTCAACGGCTGTTGCGCTGGTAAAGACGGCTATCAATACGAAAGCTATCAGCGCAATCAAAACTTTTCCACTGCATTTTCTTACGCCCATTCTCTTTTCCTCCTTCAATGCTTAACTACCAGTTGGTTTTCTCTAAATTCAATACAAAAGAACTCACCGAATCTAGAATACAATAT